>CACZNR010000196.1 GCA_902782475.1 uncultured Eubacteriales bacterium | reverse complement strand
CAAACACCATAAAAGATGATTTGTTCTTTTTCGAGAGCGCTCAACAATCGAGAGCGTTCCTGTTCTCCTGGCTTTTCTTCCCCGATTTCTGCTTTGTATGCCTTCTGAAGCTCCCATAATTGCTCAATCTGACAAGCATTGATCCTGCCAATATCCATATTCCCCCACAGTTCTTTCATTATTTCACATCCTTCGGCTCATAGGGCACTGAGATAAACTCTTTCTTTTGGTGGTACAAGCAACATACCGTCTCGACATGCATGGTCTGACTGAACATGTCACACATATGCACTTCTCTGATCTCATAACTATCCCCTAATGTCTTTATATCTCTTGCCAGCGTAGAAGGATTGCATGATATATATACTATCCTGTCCGGGCTTATGGCCTTTATGCTGTCTATTGTTTTTGAGTCACATCCCTTACGAGGTGGATCAAGCACGATGACATCAATATCACTGAATCTGTTGTCGTCTATCAGTTTTTCTACCGGAGAACAGATAAAAGTTGCATTATGAATGCCATTTCTCTTTGCATTTCTTTTCGCATCTTTTACTGCACTATCAACCACCTCTACACCAATGACATCTTCACAATGCCTTGCAAGCTGCAAAGTAATGCTTCCTGTTCCACAATAAAGATCAAGGACCTTGTCCTTATCAGATGAGGATGCCAGCTCTACAGCTTTTGCATACATCTTTTCAGCGATCTCCTTATTGACCTGAGAAAAGCTCTCGGAAGAGATATCCACTAAGATCCCATTATACGTTTCACTTAAGGTCGGCTCTCCACACAGTGTGTATGTCATTTCGACTATCGAATCATCCCTCTTTGTTCTGTTGACGCTCCATGTTATCCCCGATAGATAATCAGTGTCTTCAAAAAGTTCCTTTAAAAACTCCTGCCCTATGATCCTGTCCGAATTCAATATAAAGTTTATAAGATACCTTCCCTGAGCTTTCCTGATCACCACTCGTCTCAAAAGACCTTTATGCCGTAGCGGATCATAACCTTTTATCCTTTCGATGTCTATCCATTCCTGCACCTTTGAGATAAGATGGTTCATCTTGTCATCTACCAGCAGGCATGCCTTTATAGGAACAGGCTTTCCGCCTCCTGCTGATGTCATGCAGAGCCTTGTTGCTCCATCGATCATTCTTGCAGGCAGGCTTATCTTGTTCCTGTAGCCATACTGTCTGGAATTGTCAAATATCCTGCCCTGAACTTTTGCATCTGTACCTGCTATCCTCGAAAGACAGTCATTAATATGTTTTTCCTTGAAATCAAGCTGCATTTCGTATGAAGCATGGGAAATACTGCAGCCTCCACAGATCCCATAGTATGGGCATCCTGGAACTGTCCTTTCAGGAGATGCTTTTGTCAGTTCAACGATCTCACCATAAAAGATGTTCTTTTTCTCACCAGTTATCTTTATTTCTGCTTCCTCACCAGGAAGAAGATCCTTCACAAAGACAACTTTTCCATCTGTCCTGACTATTCCTGAGCCATCGATCGCCAGATCCTGGCATATTCCTTTATATGTTTTTCCTGTAATTAATTGTCCGTGATCCATAACATGATTATAGCATACGAAACAATGCATTTCGAAAATGATATAATAATAAAAAACAAAGGACTATTTCCATGGAAAACAGTATCATTCTTATCATAAGTATTTCACTTATGGTTATAAATATAGTATTCATAATTGTATTCCTCTTCCACAGCAGGAAAAAGCAGGATGACATCCTTAACAGAGAACTGGCCCTCATACGGCAGCAGTCAAGTTCATCACAGTCAGATCTGAGGCAGGAGCTCAATAATCAGCTCACTAATCTCAACCAGATCACACTGAATACTCTTGGCAGAGTATCTGATACTACTGTCAGCGGTCTTCAGCAGATGCGAAATACCCTTGACCAGAAGCTTGAATCGATACAGAACGAGAACCAGAGTTCAATAGAGCAGATACAGAGATCTGTAAATGAGAAACTCAGCGAGAGCATAAACGAAGGATTCGACAGATCATTTAAATCTGTATCCATTCAGCTTGACAATGTATCAAGGAGCATAAGTGAGGTCAACAGCCTTGGTACAGACATACAGGGATTAAAGAATGTCCTGTCGAATGTTAAGACACGCGGTAACTGGGGAGAAGTTCAACTTGGAGCTATCCTTAAGGATATGCTCTCCCCCTCTCAATATAATGAACAGTTTTCTCTGGATGGTTCTTCGGAACGTGTAGATTTTGCTGTCAGGCTTCCTGGCTCAGGGGATGTTCCGCTTTATCTTCCCATAGATTCCAAATTCCCTCTCGACAAGTATGAATATCTTATTTCTGCAGAAAAACAGAACAATCCTGTATTATATGACACTGCAAAAAAAGCATTCATAAAATCCATAACCGATGAAGCAAAAAGCATTCAAAAAAAATACATTATCCCTCCCTATACCACCGATTTTGCGATAATGTATGTTCCATCTGAAGGTATATACTCCATGCTTGTGGAAGAAGAACTTATCTATTCTTTTCAGCGTGACTATAACATAATGCTTTCAGGTCCTACCACGCTATCAGCACTGCTTAGCAGTTTCCAGCTTGGATTCAAGAATATTGCTATGCAGGAAAAAGCAACAAAAGTCCTTTTTCTCCTTCAACAGGTAAAGAAATCTTTGAACACCTTTTACGAAAACATAGAGGTAACAAGAAAAAATATACAGACAGCATCCACAAATCTTGAAAAAGCTGCCGGCAGCGCAAGAAGACTGGAATCAAGACTTAACAAGCTTGAATATGATCACGGAGAAACGGACGAAGCCTCTGTTTAAAAACATCATTGATTTGTGCCGTTTCCGGCATCTTTCCTGTGATAATTCTTTTTGGTGTACATAAGTGAGCTGACTCTTTCCATGAACTTCTCATCATCTGATGTTAGTATCCTGTCAGGATTCCAGATCAGATACATACTGTGGGTCACAGGTTCACCATCGTTTTGTGTCACTTTTTTCAAACAGATATCAGTCATTTGGATCTCAGACTTATCATGCAGGTAAACAAAAACAAAGATGCTTTCATCTTTTTTTGCCAACAGCTGATGTAGCTGACCAGCTGAAGGAATATATGCTATTTCTCTTTTACCCTTCACATGATGGCTCCACCAGGTATCAAGTTCATAGTTCCAAAGATTAGGTGCCAGAAAGGACAGTTCTTTCATATCTCTAAGGTCGCTCCAGTCGTTGACAACCTTGTTTGAAACTATATAAAGATCCTCTGTCCACAATTTTCTGTAGTCAATATTCTTTATGTTCTTCTCATTACTCTTATCACAGAAAACGATTCCGAAATCATAATAGTTGTTATCCTTTATTTCATTGATTATGTCAGAAGAATAATCTGTGAAAAAATCGATCATTTTTGAATCTGCATTTATCAAAGTAAAAAAAGAATCATAATATGTAGTTGGATATGCAACACAAACTCTTAAGGAATCATTTTTCTTCGTTTTCTTTGCCAGTTCTGCTTCGAATCTCCTGTGACCCTTGTATACACTTTCAAAGTACTCCTTCACAAGCATTCCTTCAAGTGTAAGCATTCTTTGCCGTTTATTGGAATAGAACGATATTCCAAATTCATTTTCTATTTCATGTAAGACTCTTTTTACTGTACTTAAAGAATACAAGGACTTTTCTGAAATTTCCTGCAATGAAACTCCATCATCTATAAAAGATAAGATCTTGCTGTATTTGTATATAATTTCATTCAGATCCATTACTATCCTCCTCATGCAAAAGCATCCTTCCATCTCTCATGGTATATCTGTAATCGGCGTATTTCAACTGATCATAGTCATGGGTCACCATAATTAAAAGCGAGTTGAATTCTTTACAGCTACTGACAAGAAGATCCATTACTATATCTTTATTGATCTCGTCAAGATTTCCCGTAGGTTCATCCGCAAAGATGATATCAGGTCCATTGATCAAAGCCCTTGCTATTGCGACTCTCTGCTGTTCGCCTCCGCTCAAAGTCTCCGGCATCTGTTTGAGATTTTTCCCTATTCCCAGTTTCTCAACAAGGTCGTTAAATCTATTCATCTCATGCTTTTTTGCAATGTATGCAGGCATCAGGATATTGTCACGTACATTGATCTCCGGTATCAAATTATATGACTGGAAGATGAATCCGAAGTGGTTCTGTCTGAGATCTTCCAGTGCAGCCTCTTTATACACATTGACTTCATGATAAAAAACATCTCCTGAAGATGGTTTCTCCAAAGTTCCCAGCATATGAAGCAGTGTAGATTTTCCACACCCGCTCTTTCCCATTATTATATGGATTCCCCGTTCAAAATCGATACTTACATCCTTAACTGCCTGTACATGTCCCTGTGGATATGTCTTGCTTAATCCTGTACACCTCAATATACCCATTTTCTTATTCTCCGTAACTTATGGAATCTCCGATACTCATCCTATATAGTCTAGAAGTAACCATATAACCGATCACTATTATTCCAAGGCTTAATAATATGTAAAACACTATTATGGTCATGAGATAACGTAATATCTCATTCAGAGCAAATACTGTATGAAGGATCCTGCCCGCAAAGATACTTACAGCGAGATAGCATACCACAGGTGTTAGAGTAAATCCTATCAGCCAGTAAAGAAGATACTCCGTCATATTGACTCTCAATACTTTCTGTTTCTTCATACCCAGTATTCTGAGTATTCCATAGGAACGCTTTTGTTCAATTATCGAAATATATATAATGGAACAAATTGATATCCCGAGCGAGATAGTCATCAACAGAAGTATCACAGTATATGAAATATTGAGCATTGTATAGAGTCTGTCAAGAAAATCATTCATGAATTTAGTTTCATGTATCTTTGAATTTTTTGTAGAATATCCTACCCTGTATATTTTCCTTATCAGCTCATTATACTCATCATCTGAGATATTCCTTGGAATCGATACTTGAAACTGTTCTATTCCATTTACCGAAACACAGGCATCAGCTGTTTCTTCTGTCCATATAATCCTAGGGAACAAATTGACATTGATTGTCTGAAGAGAATCTGTATAGTAAAAATCTTCCCTGTATATCTTGGATATAACGAGTTCGTCAGAAACAAAAGTTATTTTCCCCGGATCCTGTTGAGCTTCATCAAGAGAACTGTCTGTATAGAGTTTTCCCAACCTGATGTTATCTCCGGGTTCATAGTAATTTTCAGTTATTTTAGAATCATCAGTTACTTCGTTTTGCTGATTGTACGCTTCTCCTTTTCTTTTTGGTGCAAGATACAGAACTACTCTGCCCTTTGCGAGATCCTTTTCAACATCTATCTCAGGAAACTGTTTTCTGAATTCCCCTATATTGCTGTCTTTTACGGTAAATGTTGCATATAACTGAGTGCCTACGGTATCCGTACCTAATCCCGGTATTGACTTCGGCTCGACAGTACTGGGGATCAGACCCGTATTTTCATACCATTCCTCCTCGATCATCTCCCAGTATCGATCACCGGATTTGGAAGGAATGATAAGATAATTACTTGAATCAAAATAGTATGCGAACGAAGTAGCTATGGGCTTTATTTCTTTCATCAGTTCTTTCACCTGATTCAGCCTGTAACCATCTTCATATGACGACAATTCAAATGGACCTGCCTGAATGATCCTCTTATATGGATTTGCATACGCTATAACTATGTCTTCCACTGCTTCAATATACTGTGAATCTCTATATCTCTTATCCATATCGATACAGAAATATCCAGTCAATGATATGGCTATCACGAGCAATAAAGACAGGACTCTCCTGTACTTTTTCCTGAAATTGACCCGAGCCAGGCCATATATATATCCATCTTTAAAATCCTTCTCAGCCTTATTCTTTCTTCTTGAAAGTCTGGTTGAAAATACAATACTTAATTGTGTCAATATATAAACTAGGGGCACAACAAGGAGATACGTGAATGTACCTAATAACGGACCAAAGTATGTCCCATTCCGGAATAAGGAAAAAAATACGATCAGAACGGCAGATCCAAGTATAGTCCCAATTACATAAGGAACAAATGTAAGTAAACATGTCTGATACAGTTTCCGGTTTCCTGATAATCCTATTGCCTCAAAAACAGGTTCCCTATTCCTCCACCCTGAAAGGAATACATAAAAGATATAATAAAACATAAAAGAACCTGCAACAGCATAAAGGATAAGAAAAACATTTTTGTACATCAGTACAGGGGAGATCATTGTGCTGTAGTAGGTATAATAAACATCATCATTGAAAATCTGATTGTCATATATATCCGTTTTTTCAAGAAATGAAGTATATGTTCCTGCCGGAACTGAATACTTATCTGTTCCATGCAATAGCACTAACATGTTATTTGTCTTCTGCGGATATGCTTCACCAAAAGGAAAGATGATCCCCCCTGGATAATCATTATAGCCCGCAACCAGATCCTCAACATTTATCCAGCAGCCTGAATAGTCCGATATGAACCCACATACAGAATATGATCTTCCGGAATCACCTATGTCTATTTTAAGCAAATCTCCCATGTTTATCTCTGTATCAAATAAATAGTATTTAAAATGCTCCTCAAGGCATATCTCATATTCATTTTCAGGGAATCTTCCTTCGACCAGCTTGATTCTGCCAAGATCATATCCGTTATCATCAAAACATCCTAAAGTTATATAATAATCAGTACCAGCAATGCTGTATTGTCCGTAATTATAATAATGTCCTGTTTTCTTTGCCATATTTGAATCTGCTATCAGTGATTCGATGGCTTCATCAGTATCATGGATTACAAGATGCTGTTCTCCATATTTGTCTTTCAGCTTTTCAATATTGGATAAAACAACATGATCCATAATTGTGTTGATAGAAAGTACAACTGCAGTGAATTTAAAAGAGAGAATGATTATAATTAGTGTCAGAAACTTATGATATCTGTAATATCCCAGAATATATCTTTTCATCCATTTTGCTCCTTATTACTCTCCATATAAAAAAACCAGTTCATCATTTCTTCCAGTGTTTGATATTTTGTAGAGAATATATATGTGTCATGATAATCATCATCCCAAAAAAAAACATTGAACATCAATTCCTGATCAGGAAGTCTTTCTGTTTCTCTGAAAGAAACACAATCTATTTGTAGGATGCTTTTATTGATCCTGAATCGTTCAGCCCCCGTAAGATAAAGGGCAGCATTGTCTTCAAACAGAGGCATTGTTCTTGGTTCAGTAAAAAACACTTGAAAATCTTCATGGGGACCAATGGCTCTCATCATAAACGACAGAAATCCCCCTTCATATTCTTCAGTCTGATCAATGACAAACCCATCCATCTTGACAAACTCTATCCAATCTTCGTCCTTAACATATACTGCTTCAGCTGCTTTCATATCAGGTATATAGAAATATCTAGCACTATCATAAGGAAAAGCCCCTTCCGGAGGTCTAAAATCAAAATCCAGACTGCTCAAAAGCTCATCAAGACTGCAGAACTCTTCATACTCATGTCTTGGCTCAAATGAAGGTATATAACGGGAATCGGGAAATGAACACGCAAATACCAGCAGCCCAGTACAAAGAGCTGTGATTAGTACTTTTAAAACAATAAATGGTAGTTTCTTGAGATTCATCCTTCAAAAATAGCGAATCCTAATTGCAGAAATAAATATTCTATTCAGGAATTATTTGTACTGTAAAAATATGTTTTACCATTTGTTAAAATAACGGTCAGTGAAGGATCCCATCTTTGCGAAAAAGCCTTGTATGTCGTTCCACCATTAGCCGCAAACGAACTCGATTTCTGATGAAGGCTACCATCTGCAGCAATTTTTCCAACAGTTGATGCCCAAGTGTCAGGAGCAAGAGTAAAATATGAACTGACTCCTGAAGGACATGAAGCCATGGCCTTTACATAAAGATTTCCGGAAGGTATGTTGAATGCCGGTGTCCAATTATATGTGTTGGATTTCGGAGATGCTCCGGTGATACTCCAGGTTCCCTTGGCATGATAGATATCAGCAACAGCTACTGAAGTAACAAGAATAAAAACAAAGATAAATACAGAAAGCAACCTGATACAATTCTTCATAAATATGTCTCCTTT
>CACZNR010000195.1 GCA_902782475.1 uncultured Eubacteriales bacterium | reverse complement strand
TATACAGGTAAATCCACGTTGCTACAAATGTGAGGTCACTTCATATTATCTAAAGTAGTGGGCTTTCCCGGCGCGTAATACTGTAAGGAATACCTGATATCCTCTGTCCATTGCATTTAATATAGTTTCCAATAACATATGCATTACCTCCAAAATAGAACAATTCATTTTGTTTACGCTTTCATTATATGGATCACTATGTACAATAAAACGGACAGTATATTATTTCAGATAATATTTAATCCCTTAAGTTTTATTTAAGGTTCACAATGCATACTTATCACAACATAAACACAGGAGGAGAGTTTTATGAAAAAGAAAATCATCGGGATACTTGTTACCCTGACACTTATAACAACATCGTTTATATCAACAGCACTGGCCGAAGGAGGCAGCACCCCACCATCAGGTTCACCTCCAGACAAACCCCCGGAAGGATTCATGGGAGGTGCTCCTTCAGACAGCAGTCATAGCGGGTCGGCTGACATCACTTATACAGGTGACACCGAGTACAATGCAGATGGCAGTTACAAGGAAACATCCTACACCAGCACCACAGGCGGAGAGAATGCTCTTCTTGCAACTTCCGGGACCATCACTCTTGATGGCATAAGCGTTACGAAGAGCGGAGATGAAAGTTCTGAAAGCTCAGACTTCTATGGCACAAACGCAGCAATACTTGCAACTGATGAAGCTGTAGTCGAGATCACAGATGCAACCATTGAAACTGACGGAACACATGCTAATGCAGTATTTGCCTATGGATCCGGACAGATAACTATATCTGACTCCACCATACATACAAGCTCCAACAATTCCGGTGGGATAATGGTAACAGGCGGAGGAACTCTTGTATCAAACAACAATACAGTCACAACAGAAGGCAATTCTTCAGCAGCCATACGTTCAGACCGTGGTGGCGGAATAATGACGGTGAACGGTGGAACCTATACCACAAACGGTCAGGGATCACCTGCAATATATTCAACAGCTGACATAACCGTAAATGAAGCAGAGCTCATCTCAACATCCTCTGAGGGCATAGTAGTTGAAGGAAAGAATTCTGTGACACTTAATAACGTTACACTTACTGACAGCAACACTTCACTTAACGGAAACAGTGAGACATACAAGAACATCTTCATATACCAGTCAATGTCCGGTGATGCAGACGAAGGAACAGCTTCATTCACAGCAAATGATTCCACCATCACCACAAAGAACGGAGACGTGTTCTATGTAACTAACACAAGCTGCATAATAACACTGTCAGGAAATACATTCGTAACTGAAAGTGACGGAGCATTCCTTATGGCAGAAGGAGCTGCATGGGGATCTAAGGGCTCAAACGGCGGTGATGTGACACTGATACTCAATGATCAGACCGTCAGTGGCGACATAGTCATTGATGAGATATCATCTCTTGATATGACACTTGACGATTCAGTATATGAAGGGACCATCAACGGCAGCAACGACAGCGAAGACATAACAGTTACACTGTCAGCTGACTCAAAGCTCATACTTACAGGAGACAGCTACATCACGGCACTTGCGAACGAAGATGAGACCAACTCAAATATCTATTTCAACGGATATACCCTATATGTAAATGGAAAAGCCGTTGACGGTAACAGTGAAGAAGTTTCTACTGACATTGAAGAAAGTACAGTTGCAGAAACAGCATCCTCTTCTGCAGCAGCTGAGGAAAACAGTAAGATAACCGATGAGACAGATGACAGCGAAGAAAATAGCACTCTATCAGTAGTAAAATATCTGCCATACATAATCGGTGGAACAGCAGTCCTTGCAACTATCATATTTTTGATAAGCAAGTTCAAGCACTGAACAGACATTGATAAAAGAAACCCTGACTCTTAAGACAAGAACCAGGGTTTTTTAAAGGTAGTACAAAAAATGACTTTTGGGAGCTCTCATTCCCCCTTTGATAAGTAGTATTTGATCTCCACGGTCAAAGTATATAAAAGAGACTGTCCTATAGAAAGGACAATCTCTTTTATATATCTTACATAAATACAGGAGCATTATCACATCTCAACGCTTTCAAGATCATCCGGTATCCACAGTTTGCCATGATAGAAGGCAAATATATTTAACGCTCCCATTTATTTACATATTACCAGTCGGAGTCCCAGTCTGTATCTCCGGTATCCCAGGTATCGTTATCATCCCAGCCTGTATCCCAGTCGTAATCGTCATTGTCGTTATAGCTGTCATCCCTGTCATTGCTGCTGTTATTACCGCTGTTCTGTGTCGGTTCATGGTACCAGAATGTATCCTTGAAATCCTTTCCATCGAAATCATCTTCATGGTACTGACCTTCTGTATCGTTTGCAACTTCACCCGGGATCTTTTCCGCTACCGTATGATGCCAGTCATCATCCTCATATGTGTAATAATACCAGTCATTGCCCTGCCTGTAATATTCATTTCCTTCATAGGAATAATAGCCCTGTGGCATACTCACATATGGTATCCTTCTCTTGAAGTCTATGACATCCCTTATAATGAGAACAGTTATGGTCAGGATTACGATAAAGATCGGGATGATGAATGCTATTATTAGATTCTTTCCGATCGAACCCGTTGTTGTCCTGCTTCTCTGGGATCTCCTCTCAGCATTACGATTCTTCTGGTTTATGATCTCTTCCCTCAGGCGCTGATAAAGTTCATTTACAGCATACTCCTCATCCGAGCCCTGATAGCGCACAGCACGGACTCCGTTTGCCTTGTTCTTGTATACCACAAAGTCACCATTGGCATCCTGATAGATGCCAAAAGCCTTTGGATCCCTGATATCTTTCCCGATAAAGAACCTTGTAACATTCTCAGGAGGAAGATTCATGGCCACATACCATTCCTTAAGCTCCTCTATGGTCTTTGGCTGTTTCTTTGCCGTCCTGTTTGTTCCCGGAAGCGTTGCTCCGCAATAAGGGCAGACAGAATTGCTGTCATCGACAAGGTTTCCGCAATACTCACATTTTATCTTCATCTTCTCATCTTCTTTCAAAAAGGTCCGGATATCTCTTTGAGAGACCATACAGTGTCACGATGCTGGCAACGAATGTGTCAAGCTTCCTGTATTCTCCGTTTATGCACTCGAATATGCCTACATTTTCAAAATAGTCCATGGCTTCCTTTACAGTCCTTGATGCAAGTTTCCTGTCAGAGTCGATCATGGCATCCACGAACCAGCCTGTGGCTGTTGCCCAGCATGCACCATTCTGATATGTTCCGGGCTTTACGAGTATGAATGTCTTCTCCCAGGATTCACCTTTTCTTAACTGTCTTATCTGTCCTGATTCCACTATATCCTCGTAGTTATCTATGAGCCAGGAAGCTATGCTCTTTCTGGTCTTCTCAGTAAGCGGGAATCCGACGGAAACAGCATATGCAGACGCCCAGACATCCAGTTGCCTGCAGTCAAGAGTCGCTGCATCAAGCATGCCCTCATCGTTGAGGAAGATATCCTCAAATGTATCCTCTATACCTTTTATCCTGCTTTCATAACGCTCTGTTTCGTGTCCTGTGAGCTTTTCCCACTTCACCAGTACCTTCAGTGCTCTCCAGTATAAAAGTGTCTCATAACAGAGTTTTCCGGTCTTGGCGATAGTGTCCGTAAATCCGTACGGAGAATGAGGAGGTGTCGTAAGGTTAACTATTATACCGTTCTCATCAGTATCCAGAAGCTCTATGCTCTTTATAAGGGCTCCACGCCATTTTTCATACTTTTCCTTTGCTGTGTCGATATCCCTGTCACTGATGTACGAATCTATCAGCAGTGCCAGGAAGCACCCTGTATCCAGGTTTGAGAGTGCAGGAAAATGCTCATCCCCTGCGGTATAGAGAGCAGTTCCGTCTGCCTTTACCCTGTCCGGTATCCATCCGTCTTCCCTTGCATGGTCTATGAAGAAGTCTATGGCATTCTCCTTGTCCTCATCGGGTATAAGATCTCCCGCATTCTCCACCATGTATGAAAAGTCCCTGGTCCAGAATGCACCGTACTTGTTCTTGCAGTCAGGTGTATAGAGATTTATGCCGTCTTCCGTAGTCTCTATGCAGCCCCTTAAGATCTCTTCTGTCTTTTTTTTAATATCCAGCATTTTTTCATTCCCCTTCCGGTATTAAAAATAACATCTGTCAAAATAGATGTCCCAGTTTCTAAATATGCGGTCCACAAGCTCCCTGTCCGCAGGAAGGAATCCCACGCTGTCCAACTCGAACCTTGTAAGCCACTTTGCGTCCTCATGCTCCTTGAGATGCAGGTCCCCTTCCACTATCCTTGAGGCGTAGCATCTCATTGAAAGATGAAAGGATGGATAATCATACTCCACCCCGTCTATGAACTTTACTGGCTCTATCAGCGTATCAAGCTCCTCCCTTATCTCCCTTATGAGGGCATCAGCAGGAGCTTCGCCTTCTTC
>CACZNR010000194.1 GCA_902782475.1 uncultured Eubacteriales bacterium | reverse complement strand
TATTACAGCCTCTTCAGCCTTTCTCATCTTAAGAAGGTCCTCATGTGTAAGACCAAGGAGCCTTTCAAGTGAGAGCTCCTCCTCTATGGTGTTGGTACCGTAAAGTGCTCCACCATCCGTTCCCTGTACACAGTAGACACCATTCCTAAGATACTCCTTTATTGGGTGGGATGAGAGCTGATTCAGGTTATTTAACCTTACGTTTGAAGTTATCTGGAACTCCAGTATGGTCTTTGTCTCCTTTATGAGCTCGATGAGCTCCTTTCCTTTTCTGGATCTGAGGTTCGGAGTATAGAGTCCGTGGCCTATCCTTACATAAGGCATCTTCTGTCCCTTTCTCAGACTGTCCTTTACGCAGAGTATAGAATTTATGACATTGTCCTTAAGGGAGTCATTCTCACCTGCATGGATCCTTATTGTAAATGAAGGCACCTCATCTGCTATCTTTACAAGCTCCGAGATCGCATTCTTAAGCTCTGTAATGTCGGTTATCTCTTCTCCGACGAAGTCACTTCCTGCGACATACGGATCCTCTGCTATGGTCCGGAGTATCCTTATGTTCTCAGCCAGATAGTCTTCCTTCACTATGCTGTCCTTTACGATGGTAAGAGGTATCCTTCGCATTGCTGCCAGGAACCTGATCATGACTCCTGTCTCCTTATAGATGTACGGCATGACCTCATGGACTTCCCTGAGCATCCTGACTGAATCACCCTTCTTTACAAGGGTGGTGTCCGAGATCTCCGCATACTGTATGCCCTGGGATGCATATTCCCTGGCTATCATGAGGAGCTTGTCCTGGAATATGGAATTGTTCCTGTATTCAGGTCTTTTCCTGTATCTTAGAAGCTCATCCGTCTTCTCCCTGACGTCGGTGTCCGGGATGAGCCTTATGTTCTTAAATTTTATGGTCTTGTCTGAAGTCTTTCCCTTTGTGAAGACATATCTGTAGAGGTACACCTTCTCGAGATTTGTAAATACAGCCTGTCCGTCCTTTAACACACAGAGGGAATTCCTTATGCTGTTTATGTTCTCTTCCGCATGGTCAAGGTTATTAAGGATGAGATCTGCAAAGTTTATGAATGTATTGTCGTCTATCCTTCTCTCAAGGTATTTGCCCTTGAGTACGGAGTCCCTGAAGCTCTCCTTTACTGTCTTTCTCTGGGCTTCCAGCTCCCTTCTCTGCACTGCAGTGAGCTTCAGTCCCAGCTTCTTTACATAGTAATACGGATACCTTATCTGATGCACTATGCCCATGGCTATCAGCGTATCGGAAGGAAGGTTGGCGTTCATGTGGGTATGAAGATCCGTACGGAACTTGGAATCCTCAAGGATATATGTCTTTACAAGTGTCCTCCACTCATCGAGTTTGTAGTCCTTGGTCTGGCTCATTAGGGTCTTTGAGATGGCAGGGATCCCTGCCTTCATCTCTATCCTTCCGTCAGGATAGATGTTTGCCACCTTGGTGTTTCCAAGGCGCAGTATGTACAGAGTGTTGTTATACTGGTCTATGTATGAGGGGACGGTCCCCTTTATGACCTTGAGTCCTTTCCTGTCAAAGGATATGGGAAGCTTAAGGAGCTTTGCAAAGTTGGTGATCAGGTTCCCTGAATTGTGATTCGGTGTGGAGATGGTATACGAAAGGACCCTGTCCTTAAGGTCAAGGTCTACTATCATGTCCTTTTCTCTGTCCAGATAAAGCCTTCCGAATCTCATGTCATTCCTCTATTCCAAGCTTGTCCAGTGCCCAGAGGAAATATCCGAATACCGGAGCGAAGAGATTGTCATGCTCTGTTATGAAGCCATAGAGCACATCATTGTCACTGAAATCATCCCCTATGTCAAAGACATCCCTTTCGGCAATGTTCTTTTCGTCAGGTTCGAACGAATCATAGAATTCCATGCACTCCTTGAGCACATTTGGAACGCCCTCACCGTTTTCAACAGCAAGGTCAAGGAACTTTCCTGCCTCGTCCATCTCATGGTATTTGTAGTGAAGCACCGACATGAGTAACGGACACAGGACCTTGTCAGCATCATAGATGTCATCGTAAATGGCCTTTGCATCCTCTTTCTTTCCAAGCTGTACATAAAGAGCAAAGAAATCATCCTGAAGCATCAGCTCATCGGCGTCATCAAGGCTCTCTGTGATGTATCTTGCCACTTCATATGCCTTATGTTCCATGCCTGCCATCACCAGGTCCCTGAAGTATTCGGCATTCAGAAAACAGTATGTGGCAGTCTCAGCATAGAGCACCAGGTTGCCCGGATCCTCCTTTATGGCATCCTTTATCTCTTCTGTCTCCTT
>CACZNR010000193.1 GCA_902782475.1 uncultured Eubacteriales bacterium | reverse complement strand
TGGATTGGATACATCAGAGTATTATTATGGATATGTTTCTAAGAATAATCCATCAATTTATATGGATTTCGTAATAAAATTTGGGACAACACAATCTGAAGCTAGCAATTATACATTCTAAGCATCATGAAAAAACTATTCGTATTCTTTGTACTCTGTGTATGTACTATATTTCTTGTTTCTTGTGCTCGGCCGACAGTGAATGATGATACAGTAGTCCAAAGATACAAAAAGGACATTTCTGCTGTCATTCAGGAAAATGAGGAATTGCATGGTTATAATACCATCGATGCATTTTCTAACACTCGGTACGATGGAGACTGGAATAAGGTCAAAGCAAGGATGAAGATATCTGTTCCGGATACTGATAAACTTCCTGTATTCAGATATGGCTTAAAGACTTTTTCTGAAGAAAAGGTTGAAAGCATTGTAAGGTCGATTATCGGAAAAGAGCCTGTATTCTACGAGATAGGTCAGCCGTCTCCTGAGTATTACAAGATGTTTATTGAAGAGGGGTATAGAACCATCGAGTCTCTGGAACAATGGAAACAAGAAGTTATGAAAAATGGACCACAGGAGATAGAGGTGTATAATGTTCAGACAGGAGAGGAGTTTATAGATATAGTGGACGAAAAGTATATCGATAAGGAGATTGAGTCCACAAGAAAACACATTGCAGAGGATCAGGAGATCATCGATAATTATAAAGAAACTGACAGAGTTGAGACAGAACTTGGTTACAGTACAGATCCGGAAGATCTTTATCTGGAAGAAAAAATGGTCATGAATGCATCCTTCGATAAAGAGGGTGAGGACTATGTACTCCTTACAGTTGCAGATGGAAAGATACTGAAGATAGGAAAAAGAGATCTGACAAGTACTAGGCAGTCAGGACCGATAAAGTTCCAGACACTTGCTGATGATGGATCCTATTCGAGAAAAATCAAGATCAGTAAGAAGGAAGCAATAGATAAAGCAGAAAAGCTGGTTTCGTCAGAGTATCCTGAAATGATATTTCAAAAGATCTACCCTTCAGCTGGTTCATATGGATATGAAGAAGACGATGTTGAATATGCCTGGAAGTGCTATTTCACAAGAAGGATTGAAAATGTTGATGTATCTTTTGAGGATCATGAGATAATGACAGAGGAACTGCATACGGTCCCAATACTATACGAGACCATATCGGTTATAGTAAATGAGGAAGGGATTATCGGCTTTGAGTATAATTTCCCACTGCAAGAGGAAGAAATGATATCAGAAAATGTAAAGCTCATGCCAATAGAGGATGTCCTGGCCATAGCGAAACAGTATTTTTCAGCTCAGTATTATGATGATCTCGTTATCAGTGATATGAAGTTGTCGTATACGAGAGTCGATAAGCAGAATGACAAGGGACATTATTATTATGTACCTGTGTGGGATTTCTATGGAAAGACAAGTATGATAGATCCTGGAACAGACCTTGAGATATATAGCTTTCTTACTATCAATGCGCTTGACGGTACCATTATAGACAGGACATATGGTTATTAATGGGACAATGTCAAATATTGAAAGGATATAATACAATAGAATGAAAACAGAACCGAGAGCTTGATTGCTGTCGGTTCTGTTATATCTACAGTATTATATGTTTTTGCATCCAAAATGGTATAAGATATTAATATAAACTTGTGAGATACTTGGAGAGTATGATATGTTCAAGGAACTCAATGAAAGAAATCATGCATATATAGTTGCAGACTTTTACAGATATCTTAGGGACAGTTCGGTAGAGAACTGGAAGGATATCTTTATATTCGCTACCAGGACTTATGGGGAAGAGAGAGGCAGGAGAATGGCACAAAGGGCTCTCAGGGATGGGGAGGCCCTTGATTTCAGGAACTATAAACGCTATTCCGAATGGTCTCCGACCAAGGAGATGGAAACAGAGGGTCATTCAAATAAATCTCAGGATTTAAGCTTTATACCCGATTACAGCTATAAAGTCTTAAGGTGTCCGTGGGCGTATCAGTTTTCTCAGATGGACCTTAAGGATTGCGGTGCCGTATACTGCAGATACATCGATAAGGCGATAGTAAGAGGATTCAACCCAGAACTTGAGTTTGAGGTGCCGGTAAATCTGAATGAAGAGGATCACTGCATACAGGTAATGAAAAATGCCTGTCTTGATAAGGATAACATGCCAAAAGGTAATAAGAATGATCAGGAGCCTTTCAGCTATCACTGTGCACATGTATTCTATTCATTTTCAAAAGTGCTGCAGTCAGTACTGAAGGAAAAGGGAGAATGGATATCACTTAAGGTAAAAGAGGATTTTGCAAGGGAATACGGAAACGAAGCTTTGGCTCAGCTTATGTCATATGCTTTTACAGATTTTACAGTATTACTCGCGGGAAAGCCCACTACTTTAGTGGTGGGATGAAAGGTGGCTTTCATTTCGAAAATACGATTATGCCGTGCATAAGTGTACATGGCATGATATAATACACACATGGAAAATCAATATAAACGTA
>CACZNR010000192.1 GCA_902782475.1 uncultured Eubacteriales bacterium | reverse complement strand
GCGCTTCCGTTGAATACAGGAGTAACGAAGGTATTGTCTATGTTGTCTATGAGGAGCTTCGAGGCATCGAGCTTTACTGAGTAGAATTCAGCCTCATCAGTCCTCTCGTGATTGAGATAGTCGGTATAGCTCTTATCCTGCTGTGCCTTGGTGGTCACAGGAACGTATCCTTCAGTCTTTGAGTATCCTATCTGGACATCATTTGTCAGCAGGTACTGCATGAACAGCCATGAAGCAAGTACCTCTCCCCTGTCAGCCTTGTTGAACAGGCACATGGACGGTCCCTGGGATATCATCTTTGGATCATTGACATCATACTGAGGAACAGGCCTTACGACAGTCTCAAATTCAACTTTCTTGTCCTCTGCTATGTCAGAAAGAGGAGCGTGGCTTCCCATCCATGTAGCTCCTGCAGTGGAGTCTATGGCAAATATGCACTGTCCGGCATTCAGGAAGTTTCCGGGATAGCTTGAGATCTTGAATGTGGAGAAGGATTTCTTCTTTGCATGTTCCGTGATCTCAAGGAGTATCTGTTTCGTAGTGTCATTGAACAGCTCGATATTGCCCTGGTCATCAGAATACCCTGCACCTTTCTGCTTAAGCATCTGGATCATCATGTTGTCAGTTGACTTGTATATGAAAGGTATGAGGACCTTCTGTCCGTTTATCTTGTAGTTGCCCTGGGCATCCTGTTCCATGGCCTTGTCTGAGACCTCGAATATGAAATCCCATGTAAGGACATCAGGCACCTCATAGCCAAGCTTCTCCACCATGTCCTTATTGATGTAGCAGGCTTCTGTGGATCTCATGTAAGGCAGAGCATAATAGTGCTCTCCTATCCTGCATTCATCCAGGAATTTCGAAACTATCTCATCCTTTGTGGGAGCATCGAACTTGACTTCACTTCCGCCAAGTCCGTACTGAGGATCTGTAAGGAGCTCATCAAGAGGCACTACGATATTGCTTCCTGTGAGATATGTAGCGATATGGTCAGGATATGTGATGCATACGTTAGGCGTGGTGTTGGTAGCGATGTTTGTTATGACATCATTGTAGATCCTTCCGTAATCCGTATAAAGCTTCATGGTTATCTTTATGTTCGGATAGATCTTTTCAAATTCCTTTATGGCATTCTCATATATCCTGGTCTGGTTTATGTTGGTATCGTTCTTAGCCCAGAAGGTTATCTCATACTGCTTTGATGCATCAAAGTCTTCAGGTATCGCGAAGTCAGTAAGCCCAGCACCACCGTGACATCCGGCAAGTGCAAAGACCATAAGAAGTGACAAAAGTATGGAAAGTATCTTTTTCATCCCTTGAGACCTCCCCTTGAAACACCTTCCATGATCTTCTTCCTGAATACCAGGAACAGGATGATGAGAGGTATCGATATGACGACTACCGCAGCCATCATGGCAGGTATGTTCTCCCTTCCGAATCCGTTCTCCCTTATCTCCTGTATTCCGTTGGAAACAAGGAAATAAAGTGAATTGTCGGTGATGAGCCTTGGCCATACGAAGGAGTTCCAGCATTCAATGACCTTAAGTATCAGTATGGTAACGATGGTTGGCCTTGAAATAGGTATCATGACCTTGAACAGATATTTGAGATCGCTAGTGCCGTCAACCTTTGCCGCCTTGTAAAGTTCATCCGGTATCTGCTCAAAGTTCTCCTTCAGAAGGTATATGTAGAATATGGATGTAACTGAAGGAAGTATGAGTCCTGTAAACGTGTTTCGGAGTCCCATGTTGGTGATGGTAACGAAGTTAGTGATTATGACAAGCTCGTTAGGGATCATCATGAGAGCAAGGAACAGTGTGAACAGAAGATTCTTGCCCTTGAAGTCAAGTCTTGCAAATGCGTACGCTGCAAGTACAGTGACAGCCACCATGAGAAGCGTCGTCACCACGGTAAAGATTATGGTGTTAAGGAAGTATCTTCCAAGGTTAACAGACTGGAAAGCTTCTTTATAGTTATCGAAGGTAGGATCTGTTGCATACATCTTTGGTATGTATTCGCCGTTGTATGAACTGTAGCTCTTGAAGGACGTAAGTATCATCCAGTAGAATGGGAAAAGTACTACCAGTGCCCATACCACCAGCATTATGTATGTCAGTATCCTTGTGGTGAGCTTTCTTCTTTTTGCTCTTTTCTCTATAAGTTCAAAATTTGTTTTTTCCATTTCACACCTCACTTAAGAATAGCTCTCGTTCTTTTTTCTGACGATGAGGTTGATGACTGTGATGGTAAGTACTATCACGAACAGTATGAGTGCTGCTGCAGAAGCATAGCTCGGATACCCGCCGCTGTCTCCGTATAGCATGTCATAGATGTAACCGACTATGGTGTTCATTCCTGCAGCATTGAGGTTGGTACCGAATATTGCTACCACGTCACTGTATGCCTTGAATGCACCTATGAAGCCTGTGATTATGAGATAGAAGATCATCGGGGATATCATAGGCAGGGTTATCTTTGTGAAGATCCTGAAGCCGGATGTGCCATCCACCTTTGCTGCCTTGTAATAATCCGGGTTGACTGAAGCAAGGGAACTCGTAAGTATGAGCACCTTGAACGGAAGGACTATCCATATGGTGTAAATGCTCATTACAAGCATCTTTGCCCAGTACGGTCCTTCTATGAAGTCCACCGACTGACCTCCGAACATGTTTATTATGAGATTCACGAATCCTTCCGAGTACGGTGTCTTCTTGAAGAGGATCATGAATACCAGACCCACTGCCAGAGTGTTTGTGACATACGGCAGGAAGTATATTGTATGGAACAGATCCTTGAGTTTCGTGATGGAATTGAGTCCCAGCGATATCAGAAGTGCCAGTCCCGTTGAAAGAGGCACAGTTATTAACACCAGTATAAGGGTATTCTTAAGTGCCTGCAGGAAGTAGGGGTCTCTCAGGACATAACGGAAATTGTAGATACCTATCCCGTTATATGTCTGGGAAGCAGAATTATATCCCTCTTCGACTGAATATACCGCAACGTCAAACAGTGGATATACCATGAAGACGCCAAGGAATATCAGCGCAGGGAGAAGATACCATATGGCATTGCTTTTCTTCTTTTTCATTTTATATCCTCTCCCCTGAATATAAGTCTCTTCTCATCATTTATATCGAAAAGATCCATCTTGAATGGTTTTATGTCAAACCTTACTTCATCCTTTGAAGTGTCCACCTTGCTCTCTGAAGGGATTATGCTCCTGATGGTCTTTGCTCCTGTAAGTGCAGGATGCTCTGATACCACGCTGGTATCCCTTCCCATGACTTCCACGGCATCGAGCTTGCAGTGCAGTGCACCTTCGTCACTTAAAACGAAGCCTTCAGGTCTTATGCCAACATATACAGGTCTGTTGTTTGCTCCTTCTACCCTGCATATCCTGTCGTCTCCGATGAAGAGCCATTCGTCCCTTATCTTGCCTGTGAAGACATTTATGGCCGGAGTACCGAGGAACTTTGCAACGAAAAGGTTTACAGGGTCATCATATACGTCCTGAGGCTTTCCTTCCTGCTGAAGGACTCCCTTTTCCATGACGGCGATCTTGTCTGATATGCTCATGGCCTCTTCCTGGTCATGTGTTACGAATATGGTGGTTATTCCTGTTTCTCTCTGTATACGTCTTATCTCTTCCCTTGTCTGAAGCCTGAGTCTTGCATCAAGATTTGAAAGCGGTTCGTCCAGAAGAAGCACCTTAGGCATCTTGACCAGAGCCCTTGCTATGGCAACTCTCTGCTGCTGTCCGCCGGACATCTCCTTAGGACGTCTGTCCATATATTCCTCTATCTGTACGAGCTTAGCTACTTCCAGGGCACGTCTGTTCATCTCTTCCTTGGAGAGCTTTGCATCCCCCTTGAAGTTCTGAAGCGGAAAGATTATATTCTCCCTTACTGTAAGGTGAGGATACAGTGCATAGCTCTGGAATACCATGCCTACGCCCCTGTTCTCAGCGGGAACATCCGTCACATCGTCATCCCCGAAGAATATCTGACCGCTGGTAGGAGTCTCAAGTCCGCAGATCATGTTAAGTATGGTGCTCTTGCCGCAGCCTGAAGGTCCAAGCAGAGCCACCAGCTCACCATCCGGTACCTCAAATGAGAAATCGTTAACAGCAACGACATCGGTCTTTATCTTCTTGTTTCTGTTAGGAAACTTTTTTGTAAGATTCTTTAACTCAATTTTCATAACTGCCTCATACAAAAATAAAATATAGAATACATATAAATTTTATATTCAATTTGGCAGCTTGTACAACAAAAAAATCGAAATGTACGGATTCAGACCCTTATGGTCTTCCATTTGCCTGATCTGTACCTGAAGAATATGATTATTGCCCTTATGGTCTGGTCCGTAGCCATAGCAAGCCATGCCCCTTCGACTCCCATGCCAAGGACTCTTATGAAAAGAAGGCACAGTGTGGTCCTTATGCCAAGTATACCTATCATGGTGGAAACGAGAGGCCATCTTGTGTCTCCGCCACCTCTCAGTCCGCCACAGATGCTCATCTGGATTATCTGTCCGGTGGTGTTCACGGCAAGTATCCTAAGACATCTTACAACGAATCTGATTACCTCGGTATCATCGATGAATATCCTTGCCAGCTGCTCAGGGAAAATGAGGAGTATTGCGATTATTATGGCAGACCCGAAAAGGCCTATCTTGATGCCTTCCCTGAAATACCTGTCAGCCCTTTCATACTCCCTGGCTCCAAGGCTCTGGCCTACCAGAGGAGTAAGTGAGACTGAAAGCGCCAGAGGGAGAATGCATGTATAGTTATCGATGTTGCTTGAGATATTGTGAGCCGCATACTGCTCTGTACCAAGGCTCACGATCTGTGTGGTAAAGAATATCATTCCTATCCTCAAGGCTACCTGCTCAAGGGCGGTGCCTATTCCGACTCCTGATATCCTCTTGATTATGTCCTTATTGAAATGGAATACTTCCTTTGGAGTTATATGTATTGCAAGGTCCCTTCTCAGGAACAGCTGTGAAAGTGCCACCATGCAGCCTGAGAAATGAGCAAGAAGAAAAGCAAGTCCTGCTCCCTTTATGCCAAGCTTCAGTATTGAGATGAATATATACCCTGCAGTCACGTTCACGGCACTTGCAAGGATATTGAATGTCATGGAAAGACGGGTCCGTCCTGCACCTCGAAGCATGGCCGCGATGGACGTGGACAGTGCCTGGAATATGAGCCCAATGGATGCAAATCTCATATATTCAAGAGCCAGATAATAGTAGTCGTCAGTTGCTCCGAGAAAACGTATAACGATCCCGGCACCAAACTGAAGAAGTGCACTTGCCACAAGTCCCATTAGAAGTGAAAGTATGAGAGTCTGGGCACAGGTCTTCCTTGCATCCTCCTTGTTCTTCATGCCGAGGAATCTTGCGATAAGGGCAGTTCCTCCGACGTTGAAGGCCTGGAAGATGACGTTAGGAATGAACATGGGCTGATTGCAGATGCTTACGGCATTGACAGCTTCCTTGCCAAGGGATGAGACGAGAGTCGTTGAGATCGTTGAGATAAGGCATGCAAAAGTCTGCTCCACAGCACATGGCCATGCGAGCCTCAATATGTCTTTTCTTAAAGCTTTGCTTGAAAGTTCCCCTGTGTTCTCCATCCTGTCCAACTCCAAAAATCATACTGATTAGATGATACACTTAAGACAGTTGAAAATAACCGGAGTGCAGACCTTATTTCATAAGATACCCGAAATCTTCGAAACGGTACGAAAGAGTATCTTTTGAATGGGCATCACTTGAGAGCATCAGCTTTCCGTGATTTTCCCTTATATATCTTATTATGTCGGGTGCAGGATATGGAGTCTTCCTGTAGCCTCTCGATATGGCTCCTGTGTTTATCTCAAAGGGTATGTCATGCTGAAGGAGCCTGTCCACAGCACCCTTCCAGGCCTCAACATATCTTTCGCATCCGGTATCGAAAAGGCAGTCACCTTCATTGAATTTTGTGATGAGATCAAAATGTCCTATTATGTCTGCTCCTGTCTTTTTAACGACATCACTTTCAATGCTATAGTATTCCTCTGCCATGGCATGGAAATCACCTGAGAACCCTTCATTTACCATCCTAAGGAAGTCTTCCCTGCTCTCGTCTATCGGATAATATATTCCATTTCTTTTAAGGTAATGTACTGAACCTATGACATAGTCAAAGCCATCAGTGGGATGATCGGAATAGTAATCCTGCTCCACTCCGCAGAGGAGCGTTATCTCATCACGATATTTCTCCTTAAGGGCATTTATGGTCTCAATGAATGTTTTTACCTTGTCTTCAGGTATGCAGTAGGAACGGTCAAAGAAAGTATAGCTGTGGGTAACTATCCCAAGCTTTCCTATGCCTTTATCTATGGCGCTTTTTACTATCTCTTCCGGTTCATCCTTTCCGTCACAGAAACAGCTGTGAACATGGAGATCCTGTATCATTTTCCTACTCCCTTCTGTCCTTAAGTGTTGTCACACAGATATTATATACGGAACCTACATCCTTCTGTATATGACTGAACTTAAATATATCGCCGCTATAAGCAGTATCACGAGGCTTATGAGGCCCCACCTGAGGCTTAAAAGTGCAATAAGGCCGGATATCAGAAACGGCAGTGCAATGAGTGCTATTATGGTGGCAAACATTATGCAGTAGCGCTCGGGATTCTTCATGTAGGATGCCTTCTCCCGAGGTATGAGCCTCCTGTTCCTTGTAAGTGCCAGCACTGCAGCATAGAAGAGCATGAAGCACGCAAAAGCTATGGACATTACTGAATAAGCATATTTCATCGTTACACCTCCGGTCTATTTATATTATAAGGCTAGACCATCATATCTTTCTAATTTGTAAAGACATGGTCCGTACCCTTATATTTATCGGGAAAATAAAGTATCATATATATGGATCATCAAAGGAGGTATAACTGATGGAGCTTAAATTTTATAAATGCGATAAATGCGGAAACATCCTGACTTTCGAAAAGAACCCCGGATGCCCTGCAAAATGCTGCGGAGAGCTCATGAGAGAGCTCGTTCCTGGAACAACTGACGGAGCAAAGGAAAAGCATGTTCCTGTATGCGAAGTTGAAGGCAACAAGGTAACTGTATGCGTAGGAAGCGTTGCTCATCCTATGACAGAAGCTCACCTGATCGAATTCATCTATCTCGTTACAAAGAAGGGCTATGTAATGAAGAAGGCCCTGACACCTGAAGACGAGCCAAAGGCTGTATTCACACTCAATGACGGTGACGAAGTAGAGACCGTATATGAATACTGCAATCTCCATGGACTGTGGAAAGCATGATCATGAAGTGAACAGATGGCCCCGGAAGTTTG
>CACZNR010000191.1 GCA_902782475.1 uncultured Eubacteriales bacterium | reverse complement strand
TTTATTGACCTATGCTGTACCGGAAGAAAAAATGATGCAGCTTAAAAGCATTGCAGGCAGTAATCCCATAAAGACCATACTTTCAAAAGACATCTCAAAGGAAGATATCCTATGGGCAGACGTGATACTTGGAAATCCTCCACGTGGAGACCTTCACGAGAATGATCATCTCGGTCTGGTTGCTCTCAACAGTGCCGGCAGTACCGAATACTGTGAGGAGGGAGTACTTCCTGAAAATACAGTCCTTACAAATGCCACAGGCGCATATGGAATCATAATAAGTGAATGGCTCATGGGAATGCTTCTGAAGATCATGAACAGATTTGACAGATACAGAGATCAGCAGAAAGCTCATCTTTGGCAGAGGCTCTCTGAACAGAGATTCTCAGTTTACGGTTCAAAAGTACTGATCCTTGGTACCGGAAATATCGGAACTGAATTTGCAAAGAGGATGAAGGCCATGGGAGCAGTTACCATCGGCATCAGAAGAGTTGCTTCAAAGCCGAAGGAATATTTTGACGAGATCTGTTCAATGGATGATCTCAATGACCTTCTTCCGAAAGTGGACATCGTAGTCAACTGTCTGCCTGGAACAGCAGCTACAACAAAGGTCATCGGAGCAAAGCAGCTCTCACTGATGAAGGATGACGCAGTGCTCCTGAATATCGGAAGAGGAAGTGCTGTCGATACTGATGCACTTGTTGCAGAACTTGAAAAGGGCAGATTCCTTGGAGTCGGCCTTGATGTTACAGACCCTGAACCACTGCCGGAAGATCACAGGCTCTGGGATTTTGAAAATGTACACATCACTCCCCACTGTTCAGGCGGAATGAATTCTCCTATATCCTTCAACTTCATACTCGAAGTTGCCATGGATAACCTTAAGGCTTACCTCGAAGGAGGAGAATACCGTAATGTTGTTGACAGGACAACAGGTTACAAGAAAACAGAATGAAAAGTGATCTCTATAAGAGGATCTATTCCGCTGTCAGAAAAATACCAGAGGGGAAGGTGGCAACATATGGAGACATTGCCCTTACCCTGGGTAACAGAAGACTGTCAAGGATAGTCGGCTATGCTCTTTCATGCTGTACCGATGCTTCCGTACCCTGTCACAGGGTCGTGGACCGGAACGGCCGACTGGCTCCTGGATACAAAGACCAGGGATCCCTTCTTGAAAGTGAAGGAATCCCTGTTACCGATGATCATATAGAACTGAACAGATACCGTTTCAGTGAGATCTTCATGGTGGTCAGCTGATCACACGCCATTTCCGTTTTCAATGCTGATGGAATAGAATTCGTCCAGCAGGTCGTCTACATCGACCTGCTTTTTCTTTTCGTCTTTCAGATCCTTTATTATCTCTCCCTCGTGCATCATTATGAGTCTGTTGCCATATTCAACGGCATACCTAAGGTTATGCGTCACCATTATGGTGGTTATGTCATTTCCCTTGACTATCCTGTCAGTCAGTTTCATCATTATCTCAGACGACTTCGGGTCCAGTGCTGCCGTATGTTCGTCAAGTATCAGGAGCTTTATCTTTGTCATGTTTGCGATAACCAGGGCAAGAGCCTGTCTCTGTCCTCCTGACAGGGATCCCACCTTGACATTTAGCCTGTTTTCAAGGCCCATATCACACTGTTCAAGAAGCTCCCTGTAATGATCTTCTCTTTTCCTGTTTACTGCAAAGGATAATCCGAAGAGCCTGTTCTTGTTATCAGCCAGTGCCATGTTCTCAAGTATGGTAAGTCCGGAACATGTACCCACAGTAGGATTCTGAAATACCCTTCCTATGAAGGAAGCCCTCTTATGTTCTGAAAGAGCTGTTATGTCGTGGTCTTCAAAGATTATCTTCCCTGAATCTGCCGTATCCGAACCACATATGAGATTAAGCATAGTGGTTTTTCCGCTTCCGTTCGATCCTACCACGGATATGAACTCACCCTTTTCAACGCTGAAATCAAAATCCCTAAAGAGCACAGTCTCATCCACAGTATCCTTATTGAAAGCCTTGTTTATCCCCTCAAGCTTTAACATCATATCTGTCCCCCCTGTCTTCCTTGCCGTGGCTCAGTACCAGTGCCACCACGAAGAGAACTGCCATGAGCAGTTTGAGATATTCTGTCGGCAGTCCGAGTCCTAGAGCCACGCTAAGTACCGCTTTATACAGTACACTGCCCAGTATGACTTTTGTGGTATCCTTCATTTTAGTTACTTTTGAAAACACGCTGAGCCCCACTATTACTGATGCGAGGCCAAGGACCACCATGCCTACGCCCATCTGCTGGTCCGCAGTCCCCTTTGACTGAGCTATGACTGACCCAGCCAGTGCAGCAAAGCCGTTTCCAATGGCAAGGCCTGTTATCTTACTTGCTCCAGGAGACTTTGAAAGCATCACAACATATTTTTCGTTATTGCCCGTGGCCCTTAGAAGCATGCCTGACTTGGTCTTCAGATACAGATCCAGTGCAAATTTACAGCAGAGTGCAACTATGAATGCGATTATGACTATCCTTAAAGAATATCCGCCTATGTCTTCCGGAATGAGCCTTGCAAGTCCCGTATTGAATATCGTATCCATCCTAAAGAAGGATGCGATGCTCATGTTGTTGTTGAAAGTAAACAAAAGCACCAGATTAATGGACAGAAGTGCAGTATACACAAGTATCCCGCACAGCAGCGGTCTTATATGCATCTTGACATGCAGTACTCCTGTTACCATTCCTGCAATAGCTCCGAACAGGAAGCTAAGAACCAGCGCAATCCATGGATTTACCCCATGGATTATCAAGAGCGCTGTCGTTATTGCCCCAAGCGGCATTGTGCCGTCCACAGAAAGATCCGGAAAATCCAGTATGCTGTAGGTTATATAAAGTCCTATAGCCATCACCGCATACATGAATCCTTCTTCGAGGGTTACTTTCAAGATATTCAGTATCACATTCATCTTTTAAAACGACCTTTTTTCTTTTTATCCTACAAATTCAGCATCCTTGTATTCATCAGGAACTGTTATCTCAAACTTATCCATTACTTCCTTGTTAAGGAACGGCTTTGCTTCTGTTATGGAAGCTACAGGTATGTCGGAAGCCTTTTTTCCGCCAAGGATCTCTGCCACCATCTCACCTGTGGTAACTCCAAGAGCTATGTAATCAAGTCCCATGGACCCTATGCAGCCATTTACGACCTGTTCCTCTTCTGATCCGTATACAGGTATTCCTGCTTCATTTGCCTTTTCCAGCACGACATTCAGGTTGTTTACAACGTTGTTGTCAGTGAAGTTGTTTATGCAGTCTACCTTCGGTGCCAGAGTTGCTGCTGCCTGAGGAATATCTGCTGCAGTCTGTACTCCCTGCTCAACAATCTCTATTCCTCTCTCTTTTCCGATCTCCTTGAGTCTTTCCAGATGAGATATGGAGTTTGCCTCGCTTGTGGTGTATAGAACTCCTATGCTCTTGAGTTCAGGCTGAAGCTTCTGTATGAGGTCTACCTGTGCTGACAGGTCCAGAACGTCTGATGTTCCTGTGCAGTTCCCGCCCACCTTATCCAGTGAATCCACAAGACCTGCTGCCACCGGATCAGATACGGCACAGAATACAACAGGTATATTGGTATTTGCAGATGCTGCGTATGCAGACATTGCAGCCGGTGTTGCTATGGCAACTATGAGATCATAATCCTTTGCCACCATGTTCTTTGCTATGGTATCACAGGTATCTGTTTCAAAATTGCCATTCTGAAGATCCAGTTCATATTTCAATCCTGAAGCTTCAAGTCCCTTTACGAGACCTTCATAGCAGTTATCGAGGCTTGGATGACTTCCAAACTGGATAACACCGATCTTAAATACTTTGTCCCCGTCCTTTTTAGAACATGCTGTGAATACCATGCTCATAATAAGTACCATTGCTACGACCTTGATGATTGTTCTCTTCATAATCATTCTCCTTCTTCATTCAAAATATTTTAAAAATAAAAAACTCCTGTCCCAGTAAATAGGACAGGAGATACCTGCGGTGCCACCTATGTTCGGATAATGATATATCCGCTCTCATTCATGTACCATCATACATGTGTCATGTGTTAACGTATGACTTACGTCCTGCTTCCAAAATTCTTACAGGCCCTCTTGAGTCCATTCATATCAGCCGTACCACTGCTTCTCACCAGCCAGCAGCTCTCTTCACGATACTGATCAGATACTACTCTTCTCAATCAACGGTTTAGCAAATATTACCACCTGTGATTTATCGTTGTCAACAACATTTTTCCGATCGTTCGTATCAGGCTTCCACAGAGATATGGCTTCCCCTGTTCTGCCTCTCTACTATGATCTTCCGGTCTATGATCTCCTTCAACCGTGTCACGTGCGATATTATGCCCACAAGTATATTGTCATCAGCAAGTTCAGAAAGGATATCGATGGCATTCCCAAGGGATTCCTCATCCAGCGTCCCGAATCCCTCATCTATGAAGAGGGTATCCAGTCTAACGCCTCCGCTCCTGCTCTGAACAGTATCGGAGAATCCCAGTGCAAGGCTTAAAGATGCCAGGAATGATTCACCTCCTGAAAGTGTCTTTACATCCCTTGTCTTGCCTGTATCCGCATCAAATACCTCAAGATCCAGACCGCTTCGTGTAATCAGCTGAGTCTCCGTCCTTTTTCTCAGGGTATACCTGCCCCTGCTCATCCGTTCAAGTCTCACGTTTGCAGCTGCAATGACCCTGCTGAAATAGAACCCAAGCACATAAGCCTTGAAGCTTATCTTCTGACGCCCTGTGAGATTTCCGTTGAGGGTATCCTGAAGATCCTCATACTCACTTATCTCCTCCATCAGTTTCAATGTTCCTTCACCAAGTTTCCGTATGCGTGATATGACATCCATGTTCACACGGACATCGTCCCCTGCACGGATCAGCTCAGCCTGTATGTCCTTACGGTCATCCCTTATCTTATCAAGCCTTGAACTTAAGAGTTCATCCGACTGTCTCTTAAGTCCTCTGGTCTTGGCAAGAAGATCTTCACGGTTCCTTTCATTGACCTCAACTTCCGTTTCATACCTTCTGAGATCCTCTTTTTCCCTGTCCAGAAGCTTAAGGCCATCAGCCAGGGCATTATAGGCCTCCATGTCCGGGATGCCTGCAGAAGCAAGCATCTCTTCTACTTTTCTGCGGTCCGCATCCAGTTCAGTACTGAGTCTGTCTATCTCCTCCGCTTCCTTTGATATCATGGACCTGTAGCCTGCTTCAGTCTGTGAGTTCTCGCTCACTGTTCTGACAAGCTCCTTGTTGTCGTTCTCAGCAGCCTCGATAAATGCCTTTATCTCCTGCATCTGCTTTCTGTATCTGTCTGCATAGGAAGGAGCTTTTTCAAGATCCACTTCTGTGCCTGTCAGTGAAAGGAGCTTTTCCTTTACCGCACCCATATTCTTCTCGTCATTGTTGATCTCAGCCAGTTTGTCATTTACTGCCTTTGTGGCTGTATCCTTTTCTTTTTCCGCTTTTCTTACATCAGCTTCCTTAGGCTGGTCATCAGCACGTCCAGCGGGTTTCGGATGATGCAGCGAACCGCACACAGGACACGGCTTTCCTTCCTCTAGATCTGTAGCCATGATGCCTGCCTGGGAAAGTATGAACCTGTGATAAAGCTCAGAATATCTGTTTTCTCTGCTCTCCTTTTCGGCAAGGAGCCCTCCTATTTCACTTTTTCCCCTTTCCAGAGACTCGAGGACCTTGCCTCCTTCTTCCAGCAGAGGTATAGCTTGTTCTATCTTTGTCAGACGTTCCCTTCTTTCAGGAACAGTCCCGAGCTTTTCCTGATTCTCTTTGAGCTTTGCTTCCAGTTCCTTTCCCTTATCAAGGGTCTCTGCCAGGGCTTTTTCGTACTGTTTCATCGCTTTCATCCTGGAAGCTAAAGACTTTTCCATCTCTTCAACTCTGTCAGCTTCCGGCTTTATCTCCTTGCAGGACGATAGCATCGATATGTGTTTTCTGAGCTCATCCATCTCCTGCTGTCTGGCCTTCAGCTCAGTCTTTTTCTTCTCTGCCAGGTCCATATCCTCAAGGAGCCTGTTGCTGTTCCTTATGTCCGAAAGCTCGTTGATGACCTGAGCCTCTTCCTTCTCAAGGGAAAGTGAATCTTTTTCAAGGACAGACATATGTTCCAGCAGTCTGCTGTCATGGCCTTCCAGCATATCCGCTGCTTCAGCGTATCTGTGTATGGTACTGAAGCACCCGCTGAAAGCCTCCTTTTCCTCTTCATCTATCCTTGCCATTTCAGCATAGTTCTGATACTGCTGCATTTTTACTGACATCTCATCACGAAGCAGCTTTGTCTTCTCCTTCATC
>CACZNR010000190.1 GCA_902782475.1 uncultured Eubacteriales bacterium | reverse complement strand
TCTTCACAGATAAGGGGAGCTTTCATAGTGACTTTCAGAAAAGAAGTCTGAAAGACCGATAGAGGGGGGATCCTGCTATGACCGGAAAACTGTTTGCACAGGCACTTATAAAGTTCATTCTTGGAGCGATACTCGTTGGCCTTCTTCTTTTTATATCAGCAGGTACGTTTTCTTTCCCAAACGGATGGCTATTCATGGGGATCCTTTTTATCCCGATGTTCATAGTGGGCGTAGTCCTTATGGTCAGGGATCCGGGGCTTCTTGAAAAAAGACTTGATGCCAGAGAGAGCGAAGGCGAACAGAAAAATGTAGTGGCTCTAAGTGGAATGATGTTTCTTGCCGCATTCATCATAGCCGGACTTAACTTCAGGTTCTCATGGATAGTAATGCTATCCTGGAGCGTTCTGCTTGGTGCTGTCATATTTCTTGGAGCATATCTCATGTATGGCGAGGTATTGAGGGAAAACTCATATCTTTCACGGACCATTGAGGTGCAGGAGGATCAGAAGGTCATTGATACTGGGCTATACGGGATTGTGAGGCATCCCATGTACAGTGCGACCCTTTTCCTGTTTCTATCCATGGGTCTGGTACTTGGTTCACCCATCTCTTTTGCGATACTTCTGCTCTACATACCAATAATAGTAAAAAGGATAAGGAACGAAGAGAAGGTCCTTGCCGAAGGACTTAAGGGATATAGGGAATACATGGAAAAAGTAAGATACAGGCTCATTCCGTATATCTGGTAATGAGAAGAGAACTGATTATATATAAGCTGACGGAGGTAATGAAAATGGACATTTGGGAAAAGATGTATGAGGCTGCAAGAAAAGAGTATCATCCTGAGGATGTAAGCCCCTTCATATATGCTCATCATGTTGTGGCAGCAGTGGAAGCTGAGGACGGACAGATCTTTACAGGTTTCTGCATAGAAGGCTGCAGCGGAGTTATAGCATTATGTGCCGAAAGAGTGGCGGCTCTCAACATGTACATACAGAGCGGGCAGACAAAGGTCAGAAGATGCATAGCATTTCGTGACAAGGCTCCTTATGGAGAAGGCAGCGGGATGCCATGCGGTGCATGCAGGGAGTTCTTCATGCAGTTAAATGAAGAGAACAGGGATACAGAGTTCCTTGTGGACTATGAGAAAAGACAGACCATAACTCTGAGGGAGCTCCTGCCAAAATGGTGGGGAGACGAAAGATACGAGGAGTACAGGAATAAATGAAAGCTTTGGTTATAGCCATTGCTCTTGTCATCGTGGCAGGCTTATGCATGACAGTGTTCTCAGCCTGCGGGAAGACCTACAGGATGGAGACCTACAGGGTGGACTATTCAGGCTCAAAGGGATGCTTTAAGAATGCCAGGGACAGATACAGAGCAGGGCAGAAGGTAAGACTTATATACTTTGACATCGCCACAGATACTAGCTATACCTTCTATGTGGACGGGGAGAGGGTAAGTCCAGGATCTGAGAATGACTGCTATGTCATTGAATTTATCATGCCTGAACACGATGTGGTCATAAATGTTGACGTGAGAAATCCCATGGAAGTACCGGAAAGAAGAACAGTTGACTACTGCGGTCAGATGGATGATTATCTTAACGCTGAGGAGACCTGCTTCGTTGGATACTATGTTGAACTGTACCTTAAGGAGAAAAAGGATGATACAGTATATCATTTCTATCTTGACGACGAAGAGATTCCATGTGAGATCACTGATGAAGGCTATGTAATGGTGTCATTCATCATGCCGGATCACGACTGTACACTCAAATATACTGAAGAATAAGGATGCCTATATACTGGAATGAAGGAGTATTGATATGGAGATAGTAAGATGCAGGGACTATGAGGAGATGAGCTCAAAAGCTGCTGATATAGTTTGTGAGGAGATAGGGAAAAGGCCGGATCTCGTTCTTGGTCTTGCCACAGGTTCCACACCTTTAGGACTTTACAGGGAGCTTATAGACAGATACGGGAAAGGAACAGTTTCTTTCAAGAAGATAAAAACTGTTAACCTTGATGAATACGTCGGACTTGGTGAAGATGATGCTCAGAGCTATGCATACTATATGCGCAGTAACCTGTTCTCCCATATCGATATTGCTCCCGGAAACACTCATATCCCAGATGGTAAGAATGCTGATCATGAGAGTGAATGCAGCAAGTATGATGCTGTCATAGATGAGCTTGGAGGCGTTGATGTCCAGATACTTGGCATAGGGCACGACGGACATATTGGATTCAACGAACCGGGTAATGCATTTATCCCAAGGACTCATAGGGTGAAGCTTACAGAAGAGACGATAGAAGCCAATAAACGATTCTTTGAGAGAAGGGCAGATGTTCCGAAGTTTGCATATACCATGGGCATAAGGGATATTTTTCGTGCCAGGAAGATAATCTTTCTTGTTTCAGGGAAAGATAAGGCTGGAATAATCAGGGAGGCACTTAAAGGACCCATAACACCAGAAGTACCGGCGTCAATACTGCAACTGCATAGCAACGTGATCCTGATTGGAGAAGATAAGGCACTTGAGCTGTTGGATGAATGACTGGAACAGGAGAAATGTTTGCCCTTATTGATTCAGATTATAGACTATATAACTGATGACCCTTAAGTTAAAGAATCGATATTTGCAGTAGTCTTGACGCTGAAAGAGATATTGTCTATATTAATTATGTCGATGGTGGTCGTTCCATCCGAGGTGCCCTTATTTTAGGCCCATGTGGGAATGATCTCTATCGATTTTTTTATATTAGAAGTATCAAATTAAATACTTGAATGAGTGATCAGAATCAGAAGATAATAATAGTTGTTTTTTCATATTTTGCATGCCGGGAAGGGAGATGATGTATAATGGCTATTTTTGTTACAGGAGATACCCATGGGGCACAGAGGCATGGGATCAATTCTGTAGACGGATTCATGAATCGTCTAAGTACAGATAGTTTTCCTGAGCAAAAGGGAATGAATAAAAATGATTATGTCATCATCTGTGGCGATTTTGGTGGCATATGGGCAACAGATCAGGAAAATGCTTCTGAGACAGAGGAAGAGAAGTATTCTCTAGACTGGCTGGATAAGAAACCATTCACCACATTGTTCATACCAGGCAATCATGAAAACTATGACCGCCTAATGGGGAATACAGACAAAAGATTATTGAACTGCTGGTTATATAAAAGACTGACAGAAAAGGGGCTCGACCAACTGATCAATGGTTACCCGCAGGCAGACTGGCATGGTGGCAAGATCCGCTGCATACGTGATTCCGTAATGATGCTGGAACCGGGATATATTTTTGATATAAATGGAAGATCATGTTTTGCCTTTGGTGGAGCAAGAAGTCATGATATCAGAGACGGTATACTGGAACCATGGAATTATAAAGACAGTCAGGAATTTAATGCTGAATACAGACACTGGTGGCAGGAAAGGAGATCGTTCCGAGTGTTTGGAACATCCTGGTGGCCACAGGAGATGCCTGATCAAGAGACCATGGAAAGAGGGCTGAAAGAGGCAGAGAGAACTAAAAGTGTGGATTTTGTATTCACACATGATGCACCAGCTTCAGATAAGATATATCTTGGTTATTCAGACATCGATGAACTGAACAGATATTTTGAGAAAGTTATCAGTGTAATGTCTTATAGGAAATGGTTCTGTGGTCATCTACACGATAACCGCAATCTGCCTGGGGATAAAATTCTACTTTATGAACAGATCGTACAGATTGATTGAAGCAAAAGTAGATATACCATATCCATTTAAGATTAGAATAAGTGGTTTCTTCAAAATGAAAATTTCATATGCTGGATCATATCAATATTCATAGTAATTTAAGTATAACGGAATGATCCGAAGGAACATGAATAGATGCATAGGCAAGAATGATAATAACCAATACTTCAGTTGTTTTGTTTAATCGCTTTTGTTATAATCTTCTTGAAAAAGGGTGGAGCGATTGGTGAACCACCCATGGTACTTACCTTAGGAGCTGTCCATCAGCTTCTTTTTTGTTACCCTAGGATTTCTTCGAGAAATTCTAGTATTTCTTTCAATTTACAAATTCTTTTGTTGATCATAAGATCGGGAATAAAACTTTCTTTTGAATGGTTAGGTCTTTGTTTGAGCAGTTATTATAGTATTGACAATAGTCCCAACTTCATTTACATTCTGGGTATAAGGCGAACCTTTCAAAGTACCAGGAAATTGTGTCCTGGCCCGCTTGAATAGGTTGACAGCCTTATTTTTATTGAAGTAATGAACATTCTCGCGTTGCAGAATAGATAAAGGATAGAAGATTGATTATCTTTCAATAAATGCCGATTCACTTTATTGACATTTCTGATAACATCTTGTAGATTACACATAGAAGCTGGTATCAGGGCTGACACAGCAGGATTTTCCTGGCTGCTCGCACCAATGACGTCAGCTTCTTTT
>CACZNR010000189.1 GCA_902782475.1 uncultured Eubacteriales bacterium | reverse complement strand
TTTTCGAAATGAAAGCCGCCTTTCATCCCACCACTAAAGTAGTGGGCTTTCCCGGCGCGTAATACTGTAAGGGTCTTCGTATTCCCTTCCGACCTTGCCTCCAAGTGCTTCCTGTATGTAGCAGATAAGTGCCTGGCTGTCAGGACGAACTCTTTCACTTACGACCTTTGCACCGTTAAAGGCTGTACAGCCATCACCATTGAGCACAAGTATATAGTTTGAACCTCCAACGGTATATAAAGAGGCATGACACGTCATGTGAGCTTCTGCATTCAAAAAAACCTGCAGACATCTGCAGGCCCATCAGGAGGTGAAAAACACCTTTATGCTGACTTATTGCTTCCCAAGAAGCTCCAGGTCATTGTCATAAAGGATAAGATTATCGTTAACTATATTATACATCCTGTTTATCAGAAAATATTCCACAGCCAGATCGAACCTGCTGCTTCGTGAGAGTACATACCCTGCTTTGGCAAGAAGTATGCCGGCCTCTCTCAGATCCAGATGGAGGGATATTGCAAGAGCACATGCCGTATTTTTCGAAGGATGATAATCCCTGTTGGAGATCATCTTGGAAAAATGCTGCTTGCTGATATTTGCTCCGTGATATACATCCGAATTCTTAAGGTCCTTTATCCTGATCAGTTCCAGCAGATGCTCCTGAAATGTCTTTTCTGTCCTGTTTATATGTTCACTGATGGAATCCCTGGCTTTCCCGGCTCTTCCGGATGACCTGATCTCATCACGAAGAAACATGCTGTTATCTACGGAATCGGAAGTCAGTATGAGATTGTCATCAATGTAAGATGTGATATCCTTAAAATATTTTTCTGATGTATCGAAGGAATCCCTGTCATATACTACAAGATAAATGTCCATGTCATTATCCATGAGAAAGTCATAGATGACTGAGGAAGCTGTCTCAAGGGCTATGTCTTTGGGGAAACCATAATATCCCGTTGAGATAAGAGGAAAGGCTATGCTTGAACATGAGAGATTCCTGGCAAGTTTCAATGACTCCCTGTAGCATGAGGAAAGAGCCTTGACTTCTCCGTGATCCCCACCCTTCCATACAGGTCCCACAGTATGGATTATGTATCTGCACGGAAGAGCAAATCCAGATGTGACAGCAGCGGCTCCCACGGGAATGTCTCCTATCTTCTTTCTCTCATTGAGAAGCTCCTCGAACCCTGCAGCCATGTAGACAGCCCTGTCAGTCCCCTCACCTACGACAGGATGGGGATTTGCCGTATTTACGATGGCATCAGTTTCTACCCTCGTCAGATCGTTTCTTATTATCCTGAATGGCATATCTGTGTTCCTCTCTTCCTGAAGCTATGTCCCTTGATGATATGATACATCATAAAACCTTTTTGCAGTAGTTTTTACAAGTGTCAGCAAACCTGTGATAAATGTCCCTGAGATACGGATCAAGCCTTGAAAGGGCCTCTTCCCTGTACTCTGCAGGCATTCCGTAATACGCTTCTGCAATTGAGCCTGCCATGCATGCTATGGTATCACTGTCACCCCCAAGAGATACGGCTTTCCTTATGACATCGATATAACTGTTCCCTTCCAGAAATGCAGTTATGGCTTCAGGAACGCTTTTCTGACAGATCTCATAAAAACCATAGTCCTTTTGTATCTCTGACAGTTTCCTTGAAAGGTCATATCCGAATGTGTCCTCCACATATTTCTTTATTTCTTCCTTACTGCTTCCCGTCCTTGCAAGATATATGGATGCTGCAACGGCCTGTGCTCCCTTTATTCCTTCCGGATGGTCATGTGTAACGTCAGATGTGACTGCAGCATAGTGCAGAGTATCCTCCAGAGTATCATAGAGCCAGCCTGCAGAAGCGACCCTCATGGCACTTCCGTTTCCAAAACTTCCATATGGCTTTGGATCCTTTTCACGCAGCCAGAACATGAACATACCGCCGTATCCACCGTCAGGATACCTTTTTCCTATGTCCTGCATCTGTTTTACGATCTCACTTCTTATCTCATCATCGTTCTTTCCCAAGGTATCCATCAGAGCCTTGGCTACAGCCAGGGTCATGAAGGTATCATCTGTAGGTGCAGACCATTTGTTAAGAAGTACAAATTCATAATCATGTGTATTATTGAATTCATAAACAGAACCAACTATATCTCCAAATATACCGCCTATCATTTTCAATTCCTCCGTTCTTTCCTGTCTGTACATATGATACATTAAAATCAGGACCAACCGGTCAACGTGAAGTTGACTTTTTCATCTACAGAAAAAAACAAAAAGACACAGAAAAGTCTTCACTTTACCGTGTCCTGCCTATACCTGATCAATGTCATTCTCTCTCAGAAAGAAGTTTTACTCCATACATGTTTGGAAGCCTTGTGATGTCAAGGTCCAGGAGCTCTATCATGCTTATCTCTCCCACATACTGAACTGCACAGTGATCCTCGAGATGTCCTGACCATGCCCTGTCATGATCAGCAAAATTGCAGTGCAGATGAGGCACACCGTCTATTACCATGCCTGATATGCCTCCGACCTCTATAGGTCCTGAATGCTCAAGGAACTCATCTGTAGGATAGTCCTCAGTATCCTTTATGTGGTGCCAGCGCATATGGTATGTAGCTGCGATACCGCTTGTAACTATGGCGTTTCTGATACCATAATCGTTAACCGCCTTCTGTACGCTCTCAAGTATGAGGTCATCCTTCTGTAATCCTATTATCACGTATCTTCCCAACTGATTTCCGCAGAAAGTCTTCATGTCCTTTTTCCCCCTCTTTTAATAAATCTTTCCTGTTTCAATCGTATCATCAAATCAAGCTTTTCATCAAGACAAACTTTAAATATGTATAGCTTTAAGATATGGGAAACAGCATAAACAGAGCAAATACAGAAAAGACCTGATATCAAATGATACCAGGTCCTTATTAATCTGGTCTGGGTGACAAGATTTGA
>CACZNR010000188.1 GCA_902782475.1 uncultured Eubacteriales bacterium | reverse complement strand
TTTACTTTCTGAATATGCTCTTTCTTCCCTTTTCAGCAGGCTTCTCCATGCCTTCCAGTTCAGCAATGAGCTCCTTCTGTCTGTCAGTGAGCTTTCTTGGAACAGTGACGTTCACTCTTACATACATATCACCCTTCCTGTCCTGTCTTAAGTACTTTATGCCCTTGTCCTTGAGCCTGAATACGGTACCTGTCTGTGTGCCGGCAGGTATCTTGTATTTGATGTCTCCCTCAAGTGTAGGCACCTGTACCTCGTCTCCAAGGCAGGCCTGCCCGTAGGATATAGGCATGTCAAGGGTAAGGTCATAGCCTTCCCTCTTGAATCTCTTGTGCTCCTTGACCCTTATGAAAAGATACAGATCTCCTGCCATTGCTCCAGGGTCTCCAACGTTACCCTGACCGCTTAATGTAATGGTCTGTCCGTCATCTATACCTGCAGGAATGTTTACTGTGATGGTCTTCTTTCTGAGTACCTTTCCTGAACCACGGCAGAGTGGACACGGATCCTCTATGATCTGTCCCGTACCACGGCAGGTCTGACATGTTGAGATGTTCATGAATCCGCCCATGCCACGTCTTATCTCACCTGTTCCGTTACACGTAGGACATGTCTTCTTTCCCGAACCCTTCTTTGCTCCTGTGCCTTCACATTCATCACAGTATTCATATCTGTTTACTGAGATGTCCTTCTTTACTCCGAATGCAGCTTCCTCGAACTCTATCCTTACTGAAGACTCTATGTCGCTTCCTCTCTGTGGTCCACGACGCCTTGCAGCACCGCCTCCAAAGAAGGAATCGAAAATGTCAGCAAATCCACCGAATCCTCCGAATCCCTCGCCTCCGAATCCACTGAAGCCTGATGCTCCACCGCTTCCGTCGAATGAAGATGAACCGAACTGGTCATACTGTGACCTCTTCTTCTCATCTCCAAGTACCTGGTAAGCTTCGTTTACTTCCTTGAATTTCTCAGCTGCCTCTTCGTTTCCCTGGTTAAGATCAGGATGGTATTTCTTTGCCAGCTGTCTGTATGCTTTTTTTATATCATCCTGGGATGCACCCTTGTCCACTCCCAGGACTTCGTAATAATCCTTGTTTGCCAAAACGACCTCTTCTGACAGACAAAACTATAGGGAGTGCTCCCTATAGTTTCATCAGTATCTGTTTTAATTATTTGTTATCCTTGTCATCGTCAACTACAGTGTAGTCTGCATCAACGACATTGTCATCATGTGGCTGCTGAGCATTCTGCTGTGCACCCTGCTGAGCTGCATTAGGATCTCCCTGTGGCTGAGCACTCTGATATGCCTTGCCGAATATCTCATATGAAGAGTTCGTAAGATCATCCTGAGCCTTCTTGATGGCCTCAGTATCTGTTCCCTCAAGGGCCTTCCTTACAGCTGCTACCTTGTCTTCAAGGACCTTCTTGTCAGCATCGCTTATCTTGTCGCCAAGATCCTTGATGGTCTTTTCTGTCTGATAAGCTACTGAGTCAGCATTGTTCCTTACTTCGATCTCTTCTTTTCTCTTCTTGTCTTCCTCTGCATACTGTTCAGCATCCTTTACAGCCTTGTCGATATCAGCATCGCTCATGTTTGTGGAGGCTGTTATGGTGATGTTCTGCTCATTGCCTGTTCCAAGATCCTTAGCGGATACATGAACGATACCGTTGGCATCGATATCGAATGTAACTTCGATCTGCGGAACACCTCTCGGTGCTGGTGGGATTCCTGTAAGATTGAATCTTCCAAGTGTCTTGTTGTACTGAGCCATCTCACGCTCACCCTGAAGGACATGTATCTCAACGCTTGTCTGACCGTCAGCAGCAGTGGAGAATACCTGGCTCTTCTTTGTAGGTATTGTTGTATTTCTCTCGATGAGCTTTGTACAGATACCACCCAGTGTCTCGATACCCAGTGAAAGTGGTGTTACATCAAGAAGGAGTACGTCCTTTACCTCGCCGCCAAGAACACCGGCCTGAATAGCTGCACCGATGGCAACGCACTCATCAGGGTTGATGCCCTTGTATGGCTCCTGACCTGTAAGTTCCTTTACCTTGTCCTGAACAGCAGGTATACGTGTTGATCCGCCGACAAGCACTACCTTATCGATATCTGTTGTCTTGAGTCCTGCGTCTGAAAGAGCGTTCCTTACAGGTATCTCTGTAGCCTTTACCAGGTCCTCTGTGAGCTGGTTGAACATTGCTCTTGTAAGTGTAAGATCAAGATGCTTAGGTCCTGTTGCATCCATGGTTATGAATGGCAGGTTGATATTTGTCTGCATAACGCCTGAAAGGTCGATCTTGGCCTTTTCAGCAGCTTCCCTTAATCTCTGCATTGCAGCCTTGTCTGCTGAAAGATCTATGCCGTTGCTCTTCTTGAATTCTGATACCATCCAGTTAACGATCCTCTCATCGAAGTCGTCACCACCAAGTCTTGTATTACCATTCGTTGCAAGTACCTGGATGACATCATCAGCTATATCAAGGATGGATACATCGAATGTACCACCACCAAGGTCATACACGAGTATCTTCTGGGCCTTGTCCTTGTCAAGTCCATATGCAAGAGCTGCGGCTGTAGGCTCGTTTATGATCCTTAAAACTTCAAGTCCTGCGATCTTTCCTGCATCCTTTGTAGCCTGTCTCTGAGCATCATTGAAGTAAGCAGGAACTGTGATAACAGCCTGTGTTACAGGTTCTCCAAGATATCCTTCTGCATCAGCCTTGAGCTTTGCAAGGATCATTGATGAGATCTCCTGTGGTGTATATGACTTGCCCTGAGCTGTTACTTTCTTGTCTGTACCCATCTCTCTCTTGATAGATGAAATGGTATTCTCGTGGTTGGTTACAGCCTGTCTCTTTGCTATCTGTCCAACAAGTCTTTCTCCTGTATTTGTAAAAGCAACAACTGATGAAGTTGTTCTTGCACCTTCTGCGTTAGGTATTACTACAGGCTCTCCACCTTCCATAACTGCCATACAGCTGTTTGTCGTACCTAAGTCGATTCCTATGATCTTGCTCATATATGTTTCCTCCTAAAATTATTATTCTATTTATTTGACCACTGTGACCATGCTGTGTCTTATTACCTGGTCACCATGCCTGTATCCCTTCTGGAATACCTGTTTTACAGTTCCGCTCTCGTCTCCTTCATCTGCGTCCACCTGCATAACTGCATTGTGGAATCCCGGATCAAAAGGCTTTCCTTCTGCCTCGATCTCAGTGATGCCGAGGCTTTCAAGGATCTGATGCATCTGCTTCTCAACAAGTTCTATGCCTTCCTTCAGCGGTGAAGGCTCTTCTGTGGAAGCAAGGGCTCTCTCTATGTTATCAAGCACGGGCAGGAACTTTTCCACTGTACTGCAGATGGTCTCTGTCCTGGTCTTTGAAACTGCCGTATTGTTCCTCTTCTTGTAGTTCTCAAAATCAGCTCTTTCCCTCAGAAGTGCATCCTTGTAATGTTCAAGTTCTTCCTGAAGGGGATCCTTTTCCGGTTCCTCAGTCACAGTTTCAGAAGCCTTCTCAGATTCCTTTACCTCGTCCTTTTCCTTCTGTTCTGTGATCTTTTCTTCCTTTTTCTTTTTAGCCATGTCTACCTCATTTTTCATTCTTGAATATCGTATCCATGCTCTCACTTATGTAGTGAAGTATGGTTATTACCTTGGCATAATCCATTCTCGTAGGTCCTATGACACCGAAAGTTCCTATCTCCTTGTTATCCATCCTGTAAGTAGCCGTTACAACGCTCATGTTCTTGAGCTCTTCCCTGTCATTTTCCTTTCCTATCCTTATGGACAGCTCCAGATCCTTGTTGTCAGCCAGCACTTTATACAGGGCATCCTTCGTATCCAGAAGAGTCAGGAAATTCCTTGCCTCATTTATGTCCTGATACTCAGGATAGTTGAATATGTTCTTTGCTCCTCCAAGGACTATGTTCTTTGAGCCGCTGGACTCCACGTTATTGAGCACCATGTTCAGAAGGTTGAGTCCGAACTGCTGATATACGTCTATGTCGTCCATGGACAGTTCCTTCATGTCCGTAAGTGCCACTTCCAGTGTCTTTCCCTTTACGAAGTCCGTGAGCCAGTTGGATATGTTATCAAGATACTGATCATCTATATCCTTTGGCATCTTTACCCTGAAGTTCTTTACATCCCCGTCCCTGAATACGAAGAGCACCAGGGCGTTGTGCTCACCGAGGTTCACTATCTGGATCCTCTGAAGTTCCTTGTTCTTTGCATCCGGTACCAGCACCACTGAAGTAAGATTGGTAAGCTCTGAAAGTGTCTCAGCAACTGTTTCAACTACGTTGCTTACATCAGAGAACTTGTTCTTCATGTACTGCTTCAGGAAGCTTATCTCTTCATTTGTAAGGGATGAAGCCCTCATAAGGGTATCGACATACAGTCTGTATGCCTTGTCGGATGGTTTTCTTCCGGCAGAAGTATGAGGCTGCTCAAGATAACCCTCTTCTTCAAGGTCTGCCATCTCATTACGTATGGTGGCAGGGCTGACATTTATGTCGCTCTTCTTTGCGATGGTCCTTGAACCTACAGGTGTTCCTGTCATTATATAATCATCGACTATTGCCTTCAGTATCATTAATTTTCTGTCAGAAATACTCATAAGCCCGCCTCACGTTATTTGTTAGCACTCTAAATATACGAGTGCTAACAATGTATATTTTACACTATTGACCCACATAGTCAACTATTATTTTCTCCACGTAATAAAAAATATTCAAAATATGGAACTGATGCTCCGTTTATAACTGATGTTAGCTTTACATATAATGGACACTTTTGAATTCCCAAACTATTTGCATGATATGATGTTTGATGTTAATATCGTTAGAACAATCAATAAGGTTCAAAGGTAGAAAAGATGAGAAGGATCATTTCATTACTGTTAACTATACTGTTCATATTTACTGTGCTTCCGGGCTGCAGCAGCAGAAAGGATGCTCCTGAGAGCTCTCCTTCTGTGATCCCTTCCGAATCTGAAGATATCATTGGAAAAGACAAAGCTCTTGAAGGCATACGCAATTACTGCATGATCACCTACGGAAAAAGCGATGCCATTGACGGCATAAACCTGGAGGATGATGGAGATAAGGAGTACATCCTAAAATACAGAAGCTTCACAGGAGCCATGGTCACATTCCATGTGGACAGACTCACCGGAAACGTAAAAGTCACAGAATATATGCCTGCTCTTGGGATTGAGTCTGAAGCAGAACCGTTCCTCATTTCTGATTACATAGGCATAGACATACCTGAAGGACCGGAGGATGATCCAAATGATCGGAATTCACATTATGTATTCCGTCCGAAGGTATGCTCCTCATACATGGAAGAGGTTTTCGGCACCACCATGCGTGATGCCTGGTTCTCCCTTGTGGATGCAGTCATGGCCGGTGAGGATACCTTTTCATGCCCTGACCAGTATACATACGACTGGGTCATGGGACAGTTCCCCGAACAGTGCTTCCCTGTCCTTACTGAGATCATCGACTATGCATATGACCGTGAAAATTCAGTGAAGGATGGCATCGCAAGCTTCACTTACAAAATGAACAGGGAGGAAGCTGCCCTGAGGATAGATGAATTCCAAAAACAGATCGAAGGCATACTGAACAATGCCCTTGAAGATGACTATTCAGATCTTGAAAAGGTGCTGGCACTTTATGAATACTTTGCATACAACTATTCCTATGACTTTGATAGCTATGAGAAGAGCAAGGATGTATATGTTCCCGATATCTGTACCATACGCTTCTTCAATCTAGGCATGGGCATCTGCTCTGAGATCTCCAGTGCATACTCGTATCTTCTGATGCAGGCCGGAGTAGATGCAACGGTTATGAGCGGAACACGTTCCTACGACCTGGAGCCCCATCAGTGGAGTTATGTAAGGATAAACGGACATGACTATCACATCGACCCCACATATGTCATCTCAGACAAGACCTCCCTCTCCTACTTCATGATGACGGACGAACAGAGGGAGGCTTGTGACAGCTACACCATAGAGTCCTTCTATATCACTTCCCACTATTCAAGGGAGCATGAGCATCCGGAGCACATGGCGGATGACGACACCTTCGGCGTGCTTTGGGGAACGGAATTTGATTCATTTGACCATGACAGAAAAAAGATCATCTACTACACCTTCGATGACAACGGGGATCCTGTGCAGAACGAATTCTCCTACATGGGATACTGATAATATCCCGGTATAATACAAAAAGAAGACCTGTTTCAGTGAAGCAGGTCTTCCTTTATCATCTTGATATTACTTTACAAGAGCCTTTGCCTTGTCAACAAGATTCTCAACTGTGAATCCGAATTCCTTGAAGAGTGTTCCTGCAGGAGCGGATGCACCGAAGTGATCTATTGTAAGTGTATCTCCGTCAAGTCCGGTATACTTCTGCCATCCGAAGCTGCATCCTGCTTCTACAGCGATACGTGCTCTTACTTCGCATGGAAGAACGCTTTCCTTGTATTCCTTTGACTGCTTGTCGAAGAGTTCCTGGCATGGCATTGATACTACTCTGGCCTTGATGCCCTGAGCCTTCAGCTCATCAGCAGCCTTCACACACAGTTCAACTTCTGAACCTGTTCCGATAAGGATGACATCAGGTGTTCCTTCGCAGTCCTTGAGGATATAAGCACCACAGAGTGCCTTTCTTCCAGTCTCTTCATAGAGAGGCAGTTTCTGACGTGAAAGAGCCATAACTACAGGGCCGTCAGCCTTTGTGAGTGCGAACTCATATGCAGCAGCTGTTTCCTTTGAATCAGCTGGTCTCCACATGTAAGCGTTAGGTATTGACCTTACAGCAGCAAGCTGTTCGATAGGCTCATGTGTAGGACCGTCTTCACCAACGCCGATGCTGTCGTGTGTCATTACATAGATGACAGGCAGGTTCATGAGAGCTGACAGACGGATACCGTGCTTCAGATAGTCACTGAATACGAAGAATGTAGCAACATAAGGTGTTACTCCGCCGTGCAGATACATGCCGTTTGCGATACCAGCCATTGCAAATTCCCTGATACCGAAGTGAACGTTTGATCCGGCATAGTTATCAGCTGAGAAGTACTCCCTGTCATTCATCTTTGACATGTTGGAAGGAGCAAGGTCTGCTGATCCGCCGAAGAGGTTTGGAAGTACCTTGGAGAGCTTGTTCAGAACAAGTCCTGAAGAGTTTCTTGTAGCCATAGGGCCGTCGAACTTGTAGAAGTCTTCATCGAAGATCTCTTCTGATGGCTTTGACATGAACTTCTCATAAAGGGCTGCCAGTTCAGGATATTCTTCCTTGTATCTCTTGAACATCTCGCACCATTCAGCTTCCTTCTTGGCATTCTCTTCGCCTACTGCCTTTGCATCAGCATATACTTCTTCAGGTACATAGAATGTCTTCTCTGTATCGAATCCGAGAGTCTCCTTTAAGATCTTGAGGTTAGCTTCGCCTATTGGTGAACCATGGCATGATGCTGTTCCTGCAACAGGTGCACATCCATAACCGATCGTCGTTCTGCAGATGATGATTGATGGCTTGTCTGTTACAGCCTTTGCGTTCTCGATAGCCTTGTCGATGGCATCGATATCTGTATTGGCATCATCCACATGCTGAACGTGCCATCCATAAGCTTCATATCTCTTGCCAACATCTTCTGTGAAAGCTGTGTCGATGTCGCCCTCGATGGTGATATTGTTCTTATCATACAGAAGGATGAGTTTTCCTAATTTCAGTGTTCCAGCCAGTGAAGAAGCTTCTGCTGAGATACCTTCCATGAGGCATCCGTCACCAGTAAGTACATATGTGTAGTGGTCAACGATCGGGAATCCCGGCTTGTTGAATATAGCAGCCAGATGAGCCTCAGCCATTGCCATACCTACTGCGTTTGAAACACCCATTCCAAGAGGACCTGTGCTGGTCTCTACGCCTGGTGTTACATCATACTCAGGATGTCCAGGTGTCTTTGAACCCCACTGACGGAAGTTCTTGATGTCTTCCATGCTTGTTCCCATGCCATAAAGATGAAGCATGGTGTAAAGAAGCATTGAACCATGTCCTGCTGATAAAACAAAACGGTCTCTGTTGTCCCACTTGAGGTCATTAGGATTCATTTTGTAGTGTCTTGAGAACAGGGTGTGAGCGATAGGTGCAGCACCCATGGTGATACCAGGATGGCCTGAATTGCTCTTATTAATTGCCTCAGCGCTCAATACTCTTATCGTATTTACGCTGAGATTATCGTTTGGTCTCATAAATAATCCTCCCTAGATTTTTATAACTAAATTATAACTTTTATTAACTGGCATAGCAATGGATTTAGATACCAAGTTCCTCCAGAAGGGCAACGACTATACTGTTATGAATGTCCATTCCCCTGTCCGTAAGAATGAGATAACCGTCTCTTGTCACGGCCAGCCCGTTATCGACCATCTTTATTATAAATCCATTTGTGCTTTCTAAACCAACGTGGGACATATTTAATCCCTTTGTGGTCCGAAGTGAAAGCATTATCTCCTCCTCGGTCCTGTCAGAATCCTCACAGTAGACCATGGCGGATCCGCCGCCTAGATTCTTTTTTATGTATTCGTCGAGGTTTGCAGTATTGGCATACCTTTTCCCTTCCATGAAGGAATGTGCAGCTGCACCGATGCCCACATATCCGCAGAGCTCCCAGTACTTGTAGTTGTGTTTTGACCAGTATCCGGGCAATGCAAAATTGGATATCTCGTAACGCTCAAAGCCTGCTGTCCGAAGTCCCTCGAGTATCACGTCAAACATTTCCCTGTCCGTATCGTCGTCAGGCTGGGGCTGACCATATAGCGGTGTTCCCCGCTCCAGTCTCAGCTCATATGCCGATATGTGTTTCAGTGGGAAGTTCAGTATCCTTTCAACGTCCTTTCTCACATCCAGGACCGTCTGCCACGGAAGAGCGTACATTAGGTCAGCACTTATGTTTGAAAAGCCCGCCCTTACCGATGCATCGACTGCCCTTTCAAAGTCAGAGAAGCTGTGTATCCTTCCGATCCTTTTAAGCATCTCATCGTCTGTGGTCTGAAGGCCGATGCTTAACCTGTTTATGCCTGCATCCCTGTAGCAGTTAAGCTTATCCGGATCCACGGAATTGGGATTGCACTCAATGGACACCTCAGAGAAAGGATCCACATCAAATATATCTCCGATCCCCTTAAGGAGCCTTAGTATCTCCTTTTCATCAATAAAAGAAGGCGTACCCCCGCCGATGTATATGGTATCGATGGGGACGCCTTCATATTTTTCCGATTCCTTCAGGCATGCGTCTATATACGCATGGACTGTGTCCTCCCTTCCGGTATATGAGGAAAAATCACAGTAGAAGCACTTGTGTTCGCAGTATGGTATATGTATGTACAGACCATTCTTCTCTTTCATCACGAATCAAGCTTCAGTATGGACATGAATGCTTCTGAAGGTACAGCGACTGTACCTATCTGTCTCATACGCTTCTTTCCTTCCTTCTGTTTCTCAAGGAGCTTCTTCTTTCTTGTGATGTCACCGCCGTAGCACTTGGCAAGGACGTCCTTTCTCAGTGCCTTTACTGTCTCCCTGGCTATTATCTTGCCGCCTATGGCAGCCTGTATAGGTATCTCGAACATCTGTCTCGGTATGACATCCTTGAGCTTCTCAGCCATCGTACGGCCTCTGGAATATGCCCTGTCCTTGTGGACTATAAGGGAAAGCGCGTCGCACATCTCTCCGTTGAGGAGCATGTCCAGCTTCACAAGGTCGCTCTTCTCGTATCCTATTATCTCGTAGTCCATGGAAGCATATCCCCTGGTCCTGGACTTAAGGGAATCGAAGAAGTCGAATATGATCTCATTTAGCGGTATGTGGTAATGGATCATGACCCTTGAGCCTTCTATGTATTCCATGGTCTGGAAAACGCCTCTCCTGTCCTGACATATCTCCATTACTGAACCTACATAATCCTGAGGTGTTATTATGTCCACCTTTGCCACAGGCTCCTCCATGGATTCAATGACTGATGCATCAGGCATGCTGGCAGGGTTCTCCACCAGGAATGATTCGCCATTTGTGAGATTTACCCTGTAGCTTACGCTTGGAGCAGTGGTGACTATGTCAAGGTCGAACTCCCTTTCCAGTCTCTGCTCTATTATGTCCATATGCAGAAGTCCCAGGAACCCGCATCTGTAACCGAATCCAAGAGCCACTGATGTCTCAGGCTCATATGAAAGTGAAGCGTCATTTAGCTGCAGCTTTTCAAGTGCATCCTTGAGAGCTTCATAGTCACTTCCGTCAGCAGGATATATGCCGCAGAATACGACTGGAAGTACCTTCTTGTATCCGGGAAGCGGCTCCTGAGCCGGATTTTCAGCACTTGTGATGGTATCGCCGACCCTTGTGTCAGCGACTGTCTTTATGCTTGCCGTGATGTATCCAACGTCACCTGCCCTGAGCTCAGATATTGGCTGGAAGGCAGGGGTGAATATCCCTGTCTCGACTACCTGGTACTCTTTTCCCGTAGCCATGAAGAGTATGTTGTCTCCGGGCTTTACTGTGCCGTCCATTATCCTTACATAGCTTACGGCACCCTTGTAGTTATCATAATATGAGTCGAATATGAGGGCTTTAAGGGGCTCATCCTCTTCTCCCTTTGGAGGAGGAAGATATTCTGCAACTGCATCAAGTACGTCCCTGATGCCTATGCCTTCCTTTGCACTTATCCTTGGTGCATAGGAACAGTCAAGACCAATTACGTCCTCTATCTCCTTTGCCACCTCATCAGGCCTGGCGGAAGCAAGGTCTATCTTGTTTATGACAGGCAGTATCTCAAGATCATTGTCCAGAGCCAGATATACATTGGCAAGGGTCTGTGCTTCAACGCCCTGTGTGGCATCCACCACAAGGATGGCTCCCTCACATGCCTTGAGAGCCCTTGATACCTCATAGTTGAAGTCCACATGTCCGGGAGTGTCTATAAGGTTATATGTATAATCCACTCCGTCCTTTCTGTACTTCATGCTGACAGCCTGGGATTTTATGGTTATTCCTCTTTCCCTCTCAAGATCCATGGAGTCAAGTATCCTGTCCTCCATGTCCCTGTAGCTTATGGTCTCAGTCTGTTCGATGAGCCTGTCAGCAAGTGTGGACTTGCCATGGTCTATATGGGCGATTATGCAGAAATTCCTTACATGTGCCTTATCTGCCATGTATCCCTCCGGTCTTTGTTATGCTGACTTTCCGCAGCACTTCTTGTATTTGAGTCCGCTGCCGCATGGGCATGGATCGTTCCTTCCGATCTTCTGGTCGTTGATGACCTGCTTTGACTTCCTCCAGGCCCTGGTGATCTCCTGTCTCTTCTCAAGAGGAAGCACGTCGTTCCACTCAGGAAGTGTATAGAGCCACTTTGCCTTTGCTTCCAGCATGTTGTAGAAGAGCTTCTCGAAGTCAACGTCAAGTACTATGTCACTGGTCTCTTCAAGGCACTCAACATCGTATCCGTTTACCAAGCTTGTATTGATGCCGTCCATGAATCCGCAGAATACCACTGGATCCATGTCGAACTCCTTTGCAAGCTCCTCAAGCTTTCCCTGGAACTTGGTATCCCTGTTCTGAAGGATCTTCTTGTAGATCTCGGTCTCCATTGCAAAGTACTCGTTCCAGTACTTTACCTGTTGCTGAGGTGTCTGCTGCATCTCAGCCATCTTTTTCCATGTTTCATATAATTTCATAACTGTATACCTCTTTATCAGGATAGTATCTTTGTAAGTTCTTCAGCTACCGCGTCGATGAAGGCCTCTGTACCAAGCTCCTTCTTCTCAGGAAGGTCTGATAAAAGTGCCAGGTCCTTCGTCATGGCTCCGCTGCCTATGACATTATAGCACGACTTTTCAAGTGCTCCAGCAAATTCCACAAGATCAGTGTTCCCATCCAGTTCCCCGCGCTTTCTTAATGCTCCGGTCCATGCAAAAATGGTGGCAACTGAGTTAGTGGAGGTCTGTTCTCCCTTAAGGTGCTTGTAGTAGTGCCTTGTAACTGTTCCGTGGGCAGCTTCATATTCGAACTTCCCGTCAGGTGTAACAAGGACTGAAGTCATCATTGCAAGGCTTCCGAATGCTGTTGCCAGCATGTCGCTCATGACGTCTCCGTCATAGTTCTTAAGGGCCCAGATGAATCCGCCTTCTGAACGGATGACCCTTGCCACTGCATCGTCTATGAGTGTATAGAAATATGTTATGCCTGCCTCATGGAACTTCTCCCTGTACTCAGCATCGTACATCTCCTGGAACACGTCCTTGAAGGTGTGGTCATATTTCTTTGATATGGTATCCTTGGCTGAGAACCACAGGTCCTTCTTCTCTGAGAGTGCATATTCGAAGCAGCTCCTTGCGAAGCTCTTCATGGAATCGAATGTGTTGTACATCCCCATGACTATGCCACCGTTCTCATTGAAGGTGAATATCTCCTGTGAACCGGAATCTCCCTCCCTGTTGGTGATCACAAGCTCTGCCTTAACGTCGTTATACACCACGACTTCCTTCGCCTTGTATATGTCCCCGTAGGCATGTCTTGCGATGGTTATGGGCTTCTTCCATGTCCTTACATATGGCTTTATGCTGTCTATGAGTATAGGTGCGCGGAATACCGTTCCGTCCATTATGCCCCTGATGGTGGCATTGGGGCTCGGATACATCTCTGAGAGATGATACTCCTCGACTCTCTGCGCATTTGGTGTTATGGTGGCACATTTTACGGCAACTCCATGTTTGAGAGCTGCGTATGCTGCCTCCCTGGTCACCTCATCATGTGTCTTTTCCCTATTCTCAAGTCCCAGGTCATAATACTCGCTCTTCAGTTCCACGAATGGAAGTATGAGCTTCTCCTTTATGAGAGCCCATATTATCCTGGTCATCTCATCCCCGTCCATCTCCACCAGCGGAACAGACATCATTATCCTTTCCATGATCTCAAAACTCCTTTATTTATTAAGGAAATCCTTCCTTACCGAGATCTCTCCCGAGCTCAGTATGACTTCCTCACCGTTCATTTCCGTAATGAGGTGTCCCTCGTCTGTGATGCCCTTTACAAGGCCCTCCCTTGTGACACCGTCCTTTTCAAATCCTATGACCTTTCCTGTGAGTATGAACCTCTTCCTGTACTCTTCCATGTATGAGCTGTCCTCCGGGCAGTTCATCATCCTTATTATGCCGTCGGCAACCGAGCCTGCTATCTCGTTTCTAGTTACCGTGTGAAGTCCTAACGATCCTGCCACGATGTCTTTTGGAAAGGCCTCAGTGGTAACATTTATTCCTATGCCAAGTATTATGGCATCCACATGTCTTGTCTCAAAGTCAGTAACAGCTTCGGTAAGTATGCCGCAGAATTTCCTGTCACGGTAATAAAGGTCATTTACCCATTTTATCCCCACGCTGTCCCCAAGGAACTTCTCTATTGTCTCTGCTATCACAACTGCGGTCCTTGTGGTAATCTTTAAACTGTCCTCCATGGCGATATCCGGAAACAGCAGCAGTGTCATGTATATGCCTGTATGTGAAGGAGAATAGAAATCCCTTCCGCGCCTTCCTCTTCCCTTTGTCTGTGTATCTGCAACTATGAGGACCGGCTCTCTTCTTCCGTCACGGTACAGCCTTCTTGCCTCATCATTGGTGGAATCTATGGTTTCGAAGACCTCCACACCGAGATCCCCATTTATGTACGATGAGATCATATCGGCATCCAGTATGTCTGCCTGCTTTTTGAGCATGTATCCCTTCCTGTTTATGCCCTCTATCTCATGTCCCTCACTTCGAAGCACATCTATGGCCTTGAATACAGCATTCCTGCTTACCCCAAGCTCTTTGGAGAGCATCTCTCCCGATACATATCCGTCTTCAGTTTTCAGTATCTCCAGTATCTTCTGTCTGGTATTCAAAATATCTCTCCATGTCGTCGACTGTGACGATCCTTGGCTTCAATATGCCGTCTTCAATGACTATGACTCCAAAGGAAGCTTTCCCAAGCCTCGGCTCACTCATGCTTCCGGGATTCATCATAAGTATGCCGGTACTTCCGTATTCTATCTTTGATATGTGTGTATGCCCGAAGAGTATAACGTCAAGTTCCTTTTCCTGAGCAAAAAGGTCAAGTGTCACAAGAGTGGAATTGACTCCCTGCAGGTGACCGTGCACAAGTCCTATGCTCTTTCCCGAGAGGACGATCTTTTTATATGGTCCGGGGCCATGATAGTCACAGTTCCCGTTCACATTTGCATTCCTTATGCCTCTGTCATCAAGCTGCGGCTGTATCTTTTCAAAATCCCTTGTGAAGTCTCCAAGATGCACGAGAAAGTCATCAGCCTTGAGGAATCCTGTGAGCTTTTCAAGTACACCGGTATTTCCGTGGGTATCAGATGTTATTATGAGCCTCATTTACCTTTCTCTCCAGCTCCATAAGTGCCTTTGCCCTGTGGCTTATCCTGTTCTTCTCATCGGGATCCAGTTCTCCGAAGGTCTGGCCGTATTCAGGAAGATAGAAGTAAGGATCGTATCCGAATCCGTTGTTTCCCCTTGGCTCTGTGATTATGACACCATAGCACTTTCCCTCTGCAAAGCATACTTCCTCGCCGTTCCTTGCAAGGACTATGTCGCAGGTATAATATGCCTTCCTTCCCTCTTCATCTAAAGGTGTGACTTCCTCCACCAGCTTCTTATTGTTATCCTCATCAGTTCCTGACTCGGAATATCTTGCGGAGTATACTCCCGGTCTTCCGTCAAGGCCCACTACTGAAAGGCCTGAATCGTCAGCAACCACGTCGCAGTCAACAAGCTTTGAGATGGTGACTGCCTTTTTAAGCGCGTTTCCGTGGAAGGTGTCAGCGTCCTCCACTATGTCCACCTTGAGTCCTATATCCTTGAGGGAAAGTATCTCGTCATAATAGTTTCCCAGTATCTGCCTTATCTCTCTTACTTTTCCGGGATTTCCGGTAGCCATCACAAGTCTTTTCATGTCAGTCCTCCAGTACGCTTCTCTGTATTTCTATGAGCTCTGCTATGCCTTTCTTGGCAAGCTTCAGGAGAGCGAAGAATTCCTCGTCCCTGACTGTCCTTTTTTCTCCTGATATCTGTATCTCAGCTATCTCGCCCTTCTCATTGCCCACGAAGTTCATGTCCGCTATGGCATTGGAATCCTCCCTGTAGCAGAGGTCCAGGAGTGCCTCCTCCTTCACTATGCCGCAGGATACTGCAGCAAGGCCGGACTTAAGGGGATCCTCCTTAATGATCCTCTCCTTGAGGAGCTTCCTTACAAGGAGCTTGAGGGCTATGTATCCTCCGGTTATGGAGGCTGTCCTTGTGCCTCCGTCAGCCTCTATGACATCGGCATCTATGGTTATGGTCATCCCGGGGATCTTTTCAAAGTCCACTATGGACCTTAGGGACCTTCCTATGAGCCTCTGTATCTCAGTGCCCCTAGAATCCGTCTTTCCGCGTTCCCTCTGCTTTCTTACGATGGTGGAACCCGGAAGCATGCTGTACTCAGCCGTAAGCCAGCCCCTTCCTTCATCCAGGAGGAATTTCGGCACCTGCATCTCATAGTTTGCAGTTACCAGTATCCTTGTATTTCCCCATTCAATGAGGCAGGATCCTGCAGAATTCTTCATGAAATCCTTGGTCACCCTTATGTTTCTCAGTTCATCATTTGCTCTTCCGTCGACTCTCATGATACCGTCACGCTTTCTTTAAAATCAATGTTAATTTTAGCAACAAATATACTTATATTCAAATATTTCATACCTGTGCAAAAGAAGGTATAATACTTATGCCAAAGGAAAAAGACATGAGTATAGACGGACTTACCATCAGATGTATCACAAACGAATTGCAGTTCCTTATTGATTCCAAGATTGAAAAGATATACGAACCTACAGGCGATTCCATAACGATGCTCCTGCACACCAGGAACGGCAAAGTGAGGCTCTATCTGTCCTCCAATGCCAACGATCCCCGGGTACACACCATGGAGGGTACTCTTGTGAACCCCGAAAAGGCTCCTAACTTCTGCATGGTGCTAAGAAAGCATCTTATAAACGGAAAGCTTCGCAGGATAGAACAGACTGGTCTTGACAGGGTCATGACATTCGTCATCGAGAACAAGGATGAGCTCGGGATACTTCGGGAACTTAACCTCATGATCGAGATGATGGGAAAATACAGTAACATCATACTTGCCGACAGCAGCATGAGGATCATGGACAGCATAAAGCACGTTTCCATAGATACCAGCAGCAAGCGACAGATACTTCCGGGTACCACTTATTTCCCCATACCTTCAGGAAAGCTCTATGCCTTTTCCGCTACATATGAAGATTATCTGAACATGGAGAAAGGTCCTGTCATAAACCTCGGAGAGATATTCGAAGGCATATCCTTCCAGTATTCAAAGGAGATACTCTCGCATCTCGGCATCCCTGAAAACAGTCAGGAGATACTTAGCGAGGAGCAGTTCGAAAAAGCTGTAGATATCATAAGGGAACTGTCCGAGCATCCGGAGCCAAGAGTCTATTCCTCTTCCGACGGCACACCTCTTGCGTACTCCATAATGCCCCTTACGGGATACGGCAGCAGCAATGAGACCGTATTTGAGAGCGTGGACAGGATGCTGGACCACTACTTCTCCGAACGTGAGAAGAAGAGGCTCTTCCAGCAGGAGGCCCAGAGGCTCAAGAAGATCATCTCAAAGAACCTTTCACATGTGCAGAAGAAGATGAAGATACATCTTGAGGACTTGTCAAACAAGGACAAGATAGACCGGTTCCTGCTTTACGGTGAGCTCCTGTCAGCAAACATTTATTTATTAAAGCGCGGACAGAAGTCAGCGGAGGTCCTCAATTACTATACCGGAGAGAATATCGAGATCCCCATGGACCAGAAGCTCTCCCCTTCCTCCAATGTCAATTCATATTTCAGGCGTGCCCAGAAGCTGAAGACCGCCGCCAGCCTTTCAAAGGAAAAGTATGAACAGGAAAAGGACGAGGCGGGATTCCTTGAGAACCTCGTCTACGACATAGATGCCTCAAAGACCATGGAGGACCTTTCCGACATAAGGAACATACTCATAAACTACAAATACATCGATACCGATGCAAGGACGAAGAAGATAAAGCAGAGAGATCCCCTGGAGGATCCCATAGAATATACCACCACTTCCGGAAAGAAGGTCCTTGTGGGCAGGAACTCAAGGCAGAACGAGGTCCTTACCTTAAGGATAGCCGACGGGGACGACATGTGGTTCCATGTGAAGGACATGCCGGGTAGCCACGTGATACTCTTCACGGGAGGAAAAGAGCCTACAGAACAGGACATATATGAATGTGCCATCTATGCCTCCAGGCATTCTAGGCACAACGACCTTAACAAGGTAAGCATCGATTATACCGAAGCCAGGAACGTCTGGAAGGAAAAGGGCTCAAGGCTCGGCATGGTGCTCTACAGGAATTACAGGACCATAGTGGTGAATCCCACTGACAGGATATAAGGAAAATGGACAGATTCATTCTTCATTCTGACTACAAGCCATCCGGAGACCAGCCCCGGGCCATAGATGCCCTGGCAAAGGGCGTACTTGAGGACAAAAAGCATCAGGTGCTTCTTGGCGTTACGGGATCAGGAAAGACATTCACCATGGCAAACATCATAGAGAAGGTCCAGAGACCTACTCTCATACTTGCCCATAACAAGACACTGGCTGCACAGCTCTGCTCAGAGTTCAAGGAATACTTCCCTGAGAATGCCGTGGAGTTCTTCGTGTCCTACTACGATTACTATCAGCCTGAAGCTTACATAGAGAAGCGTGACCTTTACATAGAGAAGGACTCCTCCATGAACGAGGAGATCGACCGCATGCGCCACTCGGCTACCTCTGCCCTTCTTGAGAGGCGTGACGTCATAGTGGTGGCATCAGTTTCCTGCATATACGGCATAGGCGCGCCTGAGGACTACAGGGACGCAACCGTGTCCATAAGAAAAGGACAGATAATAGAGAGAGAGGAGCTCATAGACAAGCTCGTCTCCATAAACTTCAGAAGGAACGACATAGAGTTCTCCCGCGGTACCTTCAGGGTAAAGGGAGACACTCTTGAGATATACCCCATGAGCAACCAGTCAAAGGCCATAAGGGTGGAATTCTTCGGTGACGAGATAGACAGGATACTGGAAGTGGATGCACTTTCAGGAAAGCCCCTACTTAACATTGACTACCAGATGATATTCCCTGCCACCCACTATGCCATAGGCCATCAGAAGATCCTGGACAACATACCGAGGATACGTGAGGACATGGTAAAGCAGGCAGAGATGTTCAAGAAGGAAGGAAAGCTCCTGGAGGCAGAAAGGATAACCCAGCGTACCACATACGACATGGAGATGCTGCAGGAGATAGGCTCATGCCCGGGCATTGAGAACTATTCAAGATACTTTGACGGACGAAACGAAGGAGAAGCTCCCTTCACACTTATGGACTTCTTCCCCAAGGACTATCTTCTCATAGTGGACGAGTCCCACGTTACACTTCCCCAGGTAAGAGGCATGTATAACGGTGACCACTCAAGAAAAGAGATGCTCATAAAGTACGGCTTCCGTCTTCCTGCAGCAGCTGACAACAGGCCACTCCGGTTCGAGGAATTCAACCAGAGGATAAACCAGGCCATATACTGCTCAGCCACACCGGCAGAATACGAGAGAAGGCTTGCAGGAAACAACATAGTGGAGCAGATCGTAAGGCCTACGGGACTTGTGGATCCTGAGATATCAATACGCCCTGTGGAGAATCAGCTGGATGATCTCCTGGGAGAGATAAGGAAGGTCACGGAAAAGGGTTTCCGTACACTTGTTACCACCCTTACCAAAAAGCTTGCAGAGAGGCTCACAGAATATTTCACTGACATGGGCCTCAGGGTAAAATATATGCATTCAGACATCGATACCATCGAAAGGATCGACATAATCAGGGGCCTGAGGCTCGGAGAGTTCGATGTTCTGGTGGGAATAAACCTTCTTCGTGAAGGACTTGACATACCTGAGGTGGCCCTGGTGGCAGTACTTGACGCTGACAAGGAAGGATTCTTAAGAAACGAGACTTCCCTCATACAGACCATAGGCCGTGCGGCAAGAAACACAGAAGGACGTGTAATACTCTATGCAGACAAGATGACAGGCTCCATCGAAAAGGCAGTCTCAGAGACAGAGAGAAGAAGGAAGCTTCAGATGGACTACAACACTGCCCACAACATAACTCCTAGGACCATCGTCAAGGAGATAAGGGACAACCTTGACCTCTCACACGATGCAAAGGAGACTGAGATCGAGGAGATCGTAAACAGCACTGAGCTCCTGCAGGAGAAGAAGATAAAGATCCTGGAACAGCAGATGAAGGAAGCCGCAGCAGCCCTGGAATTCGAAGTTGCCGCTGTGCTTCGTGACAGGATCAAGGAACTTAAAGGCGAAAAATAATTTTTTGGAGATATAATAGTTTTGGAAGATTTCATCAGGATAAGAGGTGCCAGAGAGCACAATCTAAAGAATATCAATCTGGACATACCACGCAACAAGCTGGTGGTATTCACAGGACTTTCAGGAAGCGGAAAGTCTTCCCTTGCCTTCGATACCATATATGCCGAAGGACAGAGAAGATATGTTGAATCCCTTTCTTCATATGCAAGGATGTTCCTTGGACAGATGGAGAAACCGGATATGGATTCCATTGACGGTCTTTCCCCTGCCATATCCATAGACCAGAAGACTACCAGCAGGAACCCGAGATCCACTGTTGGTACGGTAACTGAGATACAGGACTATCTGCGTATACTATATGCCAATGCAGGCGTGCCACACTGTCCAAACTGCGGAAGAGTCATCGAGAAGCAGAGCGTTGACCAGATGATAGACAACATAAAGGCCATGGGAAACGAGAAGAGGATATCCATCCTTTCCCCTGTCATAAGACACAAGAAGGGCGAGCACAAGAAGGTCCTGGAGGATCTTCAGAAGCAGGGCTACTCAAGGGCAAGAGTGGACGGAAATGTCGTCCTGCTTGAAGATGAGATAGACCTTGAGAAGAACCTCCGCCATACCATAGAAGTCGTGGTGGACAGGATCAGGCTCCGTGACGGCATAGAGAGAAGATTATCCGATTCCCTTGAGACTTCACTGAAGCTTTCAGGCGGACTTGCCATAGTCTACGACAACGACGAGGACAAGGAACAGATATTCAACGAGAACTATTCCTGCCCTGTATGCGGCATAAGCATAGGCGAGCTGACTCCAAGGATGTTCTCCTTCAACAGCCCTTTCGGTGCATGTCCTGAATGCTCAGGCATAGGAATGATACTCGATATAAATGAGGATTCCCTTGTAAGTGATCCGGGCCTCTCCATAGAGGACGGTGCGGTAAAATACACCGGATGGACACTTTCAGGTCTTTATAAATGGGAAGTCCACAGGATCGTGTCAGTATGCAAGAAGTATGACATACCTTATGACAAGCCCTGGAATACTCTCAGTAAAAAACAGAAGGACATCATACTCTATGGAAACGGTGGAAAGCAGATGACCATGGAATATGTATCAGAAGGCCAGACACATCAGTACAAGAAGGACTTTGAAGGCATAATCCCTTCCCTCAAGAGAAGGTATGGTGAGACACAGTCAGAGGGCCTGAAGAGCGAGATACAGCGTTACATGTTCGAGAGCCCATGCAAGGCCTGCAAGGGAAAGAGATACAGGCCCGAGACTCTTGCCGTGACCATAAATGACCTTAACATCGCACAGCTCTCAGATCTCAGCATAGTGGATGTAAAGAAGTTCCTTAACACCCTTGTGCTTACACAGAAGCAGCGTGCAGTTGCTGACAGAGTTTTAAGGGAGCTCAATGCAAAGCTCGATTTCCTTATAAACGTAGGTCTTGGCTACCTTACACTTTCAAGATCTGCCGTTACCCTCTCAGGCGGTGAAGCCCAGAGGATAAGGCTTGCCACACAGATAGGCTCGGGACTCATGGGAGTGCTATACATACTTGACGAGCCAAGCATTGGCCTTCATCAGAGAGACAACGAGAAGCTCCTTTCAACTCTCAAAGGGCTCCGTGATCTTGGAAATACCCTCATAGTCGTGGAACACGACGAGGATACCATGAGGCAGTCAGACTTCCTTGTGGACATAGGGCCAGGTGCCGGCGAACACGGAGGCGAAGTCGTAGTTGCAGGAACACCGGAGGAAGTCGCAGCATGTGATGCTTCCATAACCGGACAGTACCTTTCAGGCAAGCAGTCCATACCTGTCCCGAAGGAAAGAAGAAAGACAGATAGCGGCTTCATACAGATAAAGGGTGCAAGGGAAAACAACCTTAAGAACATAAACGTAAACTTCCCTATCGGAGTCCTCACTCTCGTTACTGGAGTATCAGGAAGCGGAAAATCCTCTCTTGTGAACGAGGTACTGTATAAGGCAGCTGCAAAGCAGATAAACAAGAGCAAGGAGTTCCCGGGCAAATACACATCCATCTCCGGACTTGAGAACATAGACAAGGTCATAAACATCGACCAGTCCCCTATCGGAAGGACACCGAGGTCCAACCCTGCCACATATACAGGAGTATTCGACCCCATAAGGGCCCTGTTTGCATCCACAGGCGATGCCAAGGCAAGAGGCTACAACCAGTCCCGTTTCTCCTTCAACGTCAAAGGCGGAAGATGTGAAGCCTGCAAGGGCGACGGGATCATAAAGATCGGCATGAGCTTCCTTCCGGACGTATACGTTCCGTGCGAGGTCTGCAAGGGTGCAAGATATACGAATGAGACCCTTGAGGTAAGATACAAGGGAAAGAACATAAGCGAAGTCCTGGACATGACAGTGGAGGAAGCATATGACTTCTTTAAGAACATGCCAAGGATAGAACCCATACTCAAGGTCCTCATGGATGTAGGTCTCTCATACATAAAGCTCGGTCAGCCTTCCACTACCCTTTCAGGCGGTGAGGCACAGAGGATAAAGCTTGCATATTATCTTTCAAAGAGACAGACAGGAAAGACCATGTTCATACTGGATGAGCCCACCACGGGACTTCATTCACATGACGTTAAGAAACTAATAGCAATACTTCAGAGGCTTGTGGATTATGGCAACACCGTAATAGTCATCGAGCACAACCTCGATGTCATAAAGTGTGCTGACTACATAATAGACCTTGGACCTGAAGGAGGAGATGAAGGCGGCACAGTCATCGCCAAGGGTACTCCTGAAAAGGTCGCACAGTGTGAAGGAAGTGCCACAGGGCAGTTCCTGAGAAAGGTACTGAAATAATGAAGAAGCTCCTTATATCGATACTTGCAATAGCTTTACTCATGTCTGCATCGTCCTGCAAAAAGCAGTCAGTGCTAGACCACGACGACAGTGAACCGCTCCTCATATACGAGGATACCGTTCTCATGGATGTGGGATATTTAAGGCAGCTCATGACGGAACAGAACGTTTCTGCAGACATACTCGGAACGGATACTCTCTCAGAAAAGGACCTTTTCATACATGAAGCTGAGATACGCATACTTTCACACATTGCAGAGATATATAAGGTGAATTACGACAAGGCTGAAGTTGCCATAGAATATGACGATCACATGGAAGAGATAGCAGATGTCACATCCTATCCCGGACAGCTTGAGTATTTCAATACACTCCGAGATGCCCTTGGTCTCACACCTGAGGGCCTGAAGGAATTCGTGGTGACAGAAACATATCATAATTACAATGTAACGAAGCTCCTTGACGACATATCCCAGAGCTACCAGTTCGTAACAGACAAGGACATACTTCTGGAATATCTTCAGAGCAATATACTGGAATTCATGGAAACAACAGATATAAAGATCAACTATCCTGGAGTAAAGCTTTCACAGCTGGACTTCATGGACGTACTGGAGGAACACTGATGAGCCTTAAAGACATTAAATGCTACGTATTTGACATGGACGGCACCATATATCTTGGAGAACAGGTACTGCCGGGAGCCATAGAGCTCATACAGTATCTGAAGGATCAGGGTAAAAGATTCTTCTTCTTTACAAACAACTCTTCAAGATCTCCCATGAGGTATGTTGATAAGCTTAATAGACTCGGTTTCCCCGAAGTCTTAAGAAAGGACATCCTTACTTCTGCTGATGTCACCATACATTATCTGAAGGAGCATTTTACAGATCCCCTGGTCTATCTTGCAGGCACTCCTGCCCTTGAGGAACAGTTCACCTCTTCAGGCATCAGGCTCTGCCCAATAGACAAGAGCATTACACCTGACGTGGTAGTACTGGGGTTTGATACCACCTTCAATTTTGATAAGGCAGACTACATCTGCTCTCTTGTGGTAAAAGGACTTCCCTATCTTGCAACCAACATAGATAAGGTATGTCCTCTTGAAGGAGGCAATTTCCTTCCCGACTGCGGTTCCATGGCAAAGATGATTGAACATGCCACAGGAAGGCTTCCGAAATTCATGGGAAAACCCTTCCCTGAGACAGCTAAGTACATACTGGATGTTGCAGGTGTAAAAGGAAATGAAGTTGCTGTCGTTGGAGACAGGATCTATACAGACATAGCCACAGCATACAACAACGGCCTGGTTGCCATCGGAGTCCTTTCAGGCGAGATGACAATGGAAGACATCAATAACAGTGACATAAAGTGCGACTATCTGTACAGGGATACTCTTGAGCTT
>CACZNR010000187.1 GCA_902782475.1 uncultured Eubacteriales bacterium | reverse complement strand
GTTCCAGAGATTGTATACTCCTTTGAGTTCACCGACTATCTTCAGATGATACTCCTTCCCCTGATATGTGAGATCCACTTCGTCTCCTACGTTCTTTTTGAGGTCAGCCAGCAAACTCATGGAAAGTACTGCTTCACTGCTGTTTTCAGGTGCTCTTCCCGAACGAAGTGCTCCTCTTCCTATGTTATCCATAAGCTCTGCATTATAGTCAGCCACAACGAGCTTAAAACTGCTTCCTGCGATATCTGCACTTCCGAGCTCTGTTGACTTAAACGGGATCTTTTTAGGAAGGAATATGCTTTTTCTTGCCTTATCAAAATCTTTTTCATCAAGGTTCAGCATTATGCCGGTAAAGCTTCCTCTTTCCTTTATCTGGTCTTCCATATATGACTTTGATGCACCATTATACAGACATGCTACCACCGTTATCACAAGACAGGTAATGACTGTCAGTATAAGGTCCCATGTTCTTATCTTTTTCATCATCATTCTCCCTTCTGAAGTTCTCTTTTTCCTTCCAGGTATTTTTTCTCTCCAATATCCGCTCCCCTTATACTTATAGAGCATTCCAGTCTCGGATATTCATATATCCTATTTCTCTCTATCCTCGCCGGAGGGATCCCGTACATTGCCTTAAAGGCTTTGGAAAAAGTGCTATAACTGAAAAATGCATACTTCACTATGACGTCCGCCACTGTATATCCTTCAAGAAGATCCAGCGCTGCAAGATAAAGTCTCCTCTTCCTTACATATTCCCTGGGTGTGAAGCCAAATATCCCTGAGAATACACCATCAGCCCATGGATACCGCTGTTTGCCATCAAATATGATCCTGGTCTCTGATTCAGATGAATATATGTTCTCTTCAAGATATTCGATGTAACCCGCAATGTCGTTTCCAAAAGCCATATGTGCACCCTCCTTCCAGCCTCATTATATCATCCATGTGAAAACACAAGTTGAAATTACAGTTTTGAATTTTCAACAGACAGGGCAATCGTTCATATAATCTTAACCATGACACTGTTCCAACAAATATTCTGTTCGCAATATCAGTAAAAATGGTATAGAATAGTAAAGGTTAACGAAAGGATCAGACGATGCGCTCAATTACTGTTTCTGAAAACAGACCGGATACTCCTGATATCCAGAAAGTCTTTAAAAGGAAGGAAAAAAAGTACCTCATGGACAGACAGATGTTCGAGGTCCTTTATGCACGCCTTAAAGAATATATGGATGAAGACCGTTACGGCCTTTCAACAGTATGTTCCCTTTACTATGATACAAAGGATCATGAGCTGATCTACAAATCCATTGAAAAACCGGAATACAAGGAGAAGTTCCGTCTGCGCTGCTACGGTGTGCCAAAGGAAGATACTCCTGTATTTGCAGAGATCAAGAAAAAGTTCAGGGGCATCGTTTACAAAAGAAGAGTCACTGCACCTTACCGTGACATGATGACCTTCATAAACAGGAGAGTTCCCCTTGAAGGTGACCTGCAGATCCAGAGAGAGATCCAGTTCATGCTTATGAAATACCGGCTGAAGCCTCAGGTCTTCCTGGCCTATGACAGGTATTCCCTTCTTGGCCGTGGCAGAGAAAGCAATCTCAGGATCACATTTGACTTCAACATGAGATACCGCACATATGATCTGGACCTGGCAAAAGGAGACTACGGAGAGCTCATAGAGGACAAGGATTTCTATATAATGGAACTCAAGGTGGACGGCGGAGCCCCGTTGTGGCTCGTCCGTCTTCTGAACGAATATAAGATATATCCCGGTACATACAGCAAATATGGAGTTTGCTATAAAAAATATATACTTCCTGCTCTGTTGAAGGAAAAGAGCGGATCATCGGAGGAATAACATGTTAACATCTATCTTTTCAGGAAACATCACTGCCGCCAAGGTACTGATAATGCTCGGTGTGGCTATAGCACTTGGTGTACTTAATGCCATAATCTTCTCTTACAAGAGTTTTCAGACCAGAAGCTTCTCACTTACCCTTGCGCTGGTGCCGCTCATCTCATCAGTGATCATATTCATCGTAAACGATCACCTGGGAGTTGGAGTTGCTGTTGCTGGTGCATTCACACTGGTAAGATTCCGTTCCATTGCCGGAAACGGAAGAGAGATAATCGCCATATTTGCTTCAATGGCCATTGGTCTTCTTCTGGGCATGGGATATATCTACCTTTCCCTTACGGTATTCGCTGTACTTGCCATCCTTACCATGTTCCTCACTGCTATCAGATTCGGCGAACAGGAGACAGCAAGAGTACTTCGCATAACAATACCTGAGGATCTTGACTATGAAGGGATCTTCGACAAGGTACTTAAAAAATATACAAACAACTATCGTCTTGAAAGGATCCGTACAAGAAACATGGGAACTCTCTACGAGCTCACATACAATGTTTCCATGAAGAGCATGAAGCATTCAAAGGCCTTTCTTGATGACATCAGGATACTTAACGGAAATCTCAAT
>CACZNR010000186.1 GCA_902782475.1 uncultured Eubacteriales bacterium | reverse complement strand
GTGGGGGATCACAGCTGGGGCAAAAAACTCGTAAACACCGAGAAGGATCTGGAATTCATAGCTTCGCTTCCGGGGAGGAAGATACTTACAAGGGGCAATCACGACCTGTTCTGGCAGGTAAAGAAGACTGAGCAGCTGAACCGTCTGGATGAAGGGCGTCTGGAATTCCTGCAGAATAATTTCTGTACGTATGGAGACTATGCACTCATTGGTTCAAAGGGTTACTGCTTTGAGAACAAGGACAGCTATGAGCATGCCCTGATGCTCGTCGGAAGGGAAGTGGAAAGACTGGAAGGATCCTTTGAGAAGGCCAGAGCCGAAGGTTTCTCAAAGTTCATCATGTTCGTTCACTATCCACCTACGAACATCCTTCAGAAGACAAGCGCTTTTACGAGACTTGCTGAGAGGGAAGGGGTGGAACATGTGGTCTATGCTCACTGTCACGGGCACAGGAGATTCAATGACAGCCTGAAGGGAACAGTGAATGGGATAACATATCATCTCACATCAGGTGATTATCTGAACTGGCATCCAAAAAAGATACTGGATTAAAAAAAAAGCAGACCGTCAGGTCTGCTCTTCCTTATGCGAGGATCTCTCTTATCTTTATGACGCCTTCCAGCTTCCGTATGCTTGAGAGCACATGCTCTTCAGGCCTCTTGTCCAGATCGAAAACGGAATAGGCGATGTCATTCCTTGATTTGTTGACCATCTCTTCGACGTTTATCTTTTCTGCACTCAGAAGGCTCGTTATGTTTGCTATGACACCGGGTATATTCCCGTGTACAACCGTTATCCTGGAGTTCTTGCTTGGAGAAAGCAGGCATTCAGGGAAGTTTACTGAATGTCTTATCTCTCCGATCTCAAGGAATCTCTTGAGTTCCCTTGAAGCCATGTAGGCACAGTTTTCTTCTGATTCAGGCGTTGATGCACCAAGGTGTGGCAGGCATACTACATTTTCTTCCTTGAGGAGCACTTCGTCAGGGAAGTCGGTTATGTATCTGCGTACCTTTCCTTCTCTCAGGGCAGGTATGAGAGCGGATTCATCGATGAGTCCGTTTCTTGCAAAGTTAAGGATCACCACATTGTCCTTCATGCTTAAGATATGATCCCTGTTTATATAGTTTCTGGTGCTGTCCATGAGAGGAACGTGGATGGTTATATAGTCTGCCTTCGTCATGATCTCATCAAGGGACAGTGCGTGGTTAACATGTGTTGAGAGGTGCCATGCATTCTCTATGGATATGAACGGGTCATAGCCTATGACGTTCATTCCGAGATCTGCGGCCATATTGGCAACAAGGACACCGATGGCACCAAGTCCTATGACACCAAGGGTCTTGCCCTGGATCTCAGGACCCACGAATCTGCTCTTGCCTTTTTCCACGAGAGGCATGATGTTCTTCCCTTCGTCAGCAAGTGATGAGACGAATCTTATTCCGCCTACTATGTCACGGGAACCAAGGAGAAGTCCGCAGAGCACCAGCTCCTTTACTGCATTTGCGTTTGCTCCCGGAGTATTGAATACGACTATTCCTTCCCTGGTGCATCTATCAACAGGGATATTATTGACACCTATGCCGGCTCTGCCGAAGGCAAGGTTCTTTTCGCTGAATTCCATGTCATGGACATCAGCGCTCCTTATGAGAAAAGCGTCTGCCTCTGAATTTTCAAGCTCTTCACTTATCTCGTAATGATCCTTCGGAAGCTTCTCATATACTACATCTGAAATGTTGTTTAGTTTCTTTATCTTGAACATTTGAATGACCTCAGTTCTTTCTCTCGAATTCCTTCATGAAATCAACAAGAGCCTTGCAGTCTTCAAGTGTGACTGCATTATAGATGCTTGCTCTCATTCCTCCTGCTATCCTGTGCCCCTTGAGGTTAGTAAGTCCGTTCTCTTCGGCTTCCTTGCTGAACCTTTCATCCAGATCCTTGTCACCGGTGGTGAAGGTCACGCTCATTATGGAACGGTCAGCTTTGTTATCCACTATGCCGTGGAACAGTGATGAACTGTCTATATATGAATAGAGCATATCTGCCTTTTCAAGGTTTATCCTGTGGATGCCTTCCACTCCGCCCTGTTCCTTCAGCCATTCAAATACCAGTTTGGCCATGTAGATGGCGAAGGTGGTAGGTGTGTTGTACATTGAATCGTTCTTTGCATGTACGGCATAGTCAAGCATTGAAGGGAGGGATGGGTTCAGGCCTATGAGGTCATCCCTTACTATTACGACTGTTAGTCCTGCAGGAGCGATATTCTTCTGTGCTCCGGCATATATGAGGCCGTATCCGGAAACGTCCACAGGCTCTGACAGTATGCATGAAGTCATGTCGGATACTACCGGAAGATCCGTCTTTACAGGAATTCCCCTGAATTCAGTTCCGTATATCGTATTGTTATATGTAAAGTGCAGATAGTCTGCATCTTCACTGAACATGTCATCACTTATCAGAGGCAGATGGGAATAGTTGCAGTCTTCTGATGAAGCAGGTTCAATTACTTCACCAAAAAGTCTTGCTTCCTTTGCAGCCTTCTTTGCGAAGTTGCCTGAATTGATGTAGTAAGCTCTCTTTGTACGGCTCATGAGGTTCATAGGGATCATGTCGAACTGCAGGGAAGCTCCTCCCTGAAGGAACAGGACCCTGTAGTTATCAGGGATGCCCATGAGATCCCTTAAAAGAGATTCTGCACCTTCTGCAACTTCCTTGAAGTCCTTTGATCTGTGGGAGATCTCCATTACAGACATGCCTATACCATTGAAATCAGGAAGTTCTGCCTGGGCTTTAAGGAGTACTTCCAGGGGTAGAGCTGCAGGACCTGCAGCAAAATTGTGAACTCTTTTCACGATAATTCCTCCGATGAAATATAAAATATTAATAAGTCCCGAAAATTATAATTATGGATATTTTAATAGCAATTTCCTTAAGGGTCAATAAAAAGGGCAGTGCCTTTTATGGTACTGCCCGTATTATTCTGAGAATTTACAATTATTTGTTCCAACCGTATATGTATCCGTACTGTACATCCCCGTTCTTGTACTCGATAAGCTCTGAAACAGTTACGAGCTGATAGCCTCTTGCCACAAGTTCAGGTATGATGCGCTTTGATGCCTCGTAGGTGCTTTCATAAAGGTCGTGCATCAGGATTATCTTTCCGTCTCCGGCATGGATCATGGCCTCATGATAGACCTTGTCTGCATCCTTGGATTCCCAGTCCCTGGTATCTACGCTCCAGTTTACGAGAGGGATCTTAAGCTCTTTTGAGAGCTCTCTTACGGCATCGTTATAGTTGCCCCCCGGCGGTCTGATGAGGGTAGTGCCCTTGCCGGTTATCTCCTTCACCTTGTTACTGGTATCCATTATCTGCTTGAGATTCTCATCATGGGTGCCCTTAGTAAGGTTCTTATGTTCCCATGTATGGTTTCCTATCTCATGTCCCATCTCTGCGACCTTCTGAACTGAATCTGAAAACTTTTCGAGCCTGTTTCCTACAAAGAAGTAGGTGATAAGGCCGCCGTTCTCCTTTGCCAGTTCTCCAAGAGGCAGTGTGAACTTGCTTGGACCGTCGTCATATGTCAGGGCGATCATAGGCTTGTTCGGATCCAGCTCTCTGCCACGCCTTGGCAGATAAGCCTTGAACATCTTATAGAAGTCATCATCCAGATGATCAGCAATGTCTTCCCATGTGAAGCTGATGGATATCTTCTTGTCCTGTGTATTTGCAAGGACCTTTTCATCAAAGTTCAGTGTTATGCCCTCTTCAGTGAATCCAAGAGCACTCTCGATGATACCTTCCGGCAGCTTGTCCAGAGGTATGTCGATCTGTGCTTCTTCAAAAAGCCTGTCCTGGAACAGTTCCCTGAAGGCGCTCATGCCTTCTTCGGAGAAGATGTCAGCAAATGAGAAGAGCTGTGTATCTTCCTTGGTGAAGAAGAATGCCTTGTTTACAGGGTGTACCTTAACATCCTGATTGGACAGCGGGGCACTGTATCCGTAAAGTACCAGCTTGC
>CACZNR010000185.1 GCA_902782475.1 uncultured Eubacteriales bacterium | reverse complement strand
TTTCTTATGCGTTTTTGGAGGTCTACATTTAACAGGAGCGGGTCTTCACTCTTTTTGTGTTACACTATTACACGAACGCACAGAGAGCGCATGGACGGTCACATTATGGCAGAACGCAATCTTGAAAATATCACCGTCACGATGACGAAAGAAGAAAAGAAGGCCTTGAAGCAGGCGGCGCTTGATAATGATGTTTCTGTCTCTGCTTTGATTAGGCTCTGGCTGGAAAAGTATCAGGCTGAAAATATGAAGAGCGATTTAGCGCTTAATATGTTCCATTTTTCAGTGGATTAATGTAAAAAAGTAGTTGCTACCGCTGGTTGCGCAATTGCAAATTGGTATGTATAGAGTTCTACCTGCTGTTTAGGTATACTCTGTGTGAAAGGAGGAAAACATGGCTCTTTCAGAAAAACTATATGAGCTTCGAAAGAAGGGCGGCCTTTCACAGGAGCAGCTCGCAGAGCAATTAGGTGTGTCCAGACAGGCTGTATCAAAGTGGGAATCTGGTAAAGCAGTTCCAGAAAGTGATACTTTGATCTCCATCAGCAAGTATTTTAATGTCTCCCTGGACTACCTGATGAAAGAAAATGATTTAGTATCTGAAATGGTTGCGTATAAAGAGGAAACTCAAACAAAAGCCAACAGTGGGCGTGAAAAACGAATTTTTGGTATCGTTATCTGTTTGATTGGTATTGTTTGTTTACTTGCATGGGGAATAGTTTCAATCTTTATGCCTACTACGTCGGATCGAATAGGAACTTCGTCCATGATTACTATAGATGGAAACGGAGTTTTCTTAATCATTTGTCTTGCGGCAATCATTATTGGTGCGGTTTTGCTCCTTAAAAGTTCATCTGACAAATAAGGAGGATTTTGTATGAAAACTTTATCTACTGTATTTTGGATTTTGGCAGTGCTTCTGTCTGATGTAATGTGTGGCATTGTTGCATATAACTATTGTGATATGGTTTGGGGAATTAGATATGCGGGTTATAGTGCTCCTGCATGGACCGCGTTTATGGTGGCTATTCCTTTTGCTGTTGCCATTGCGGTGTGCATTGTGCTTGCACTGTTTTTTAAAAAGAAAATAGGATGATTATCGATGACAACGAAGAAGCAAAAGAAGCTCATACAGAACAACAATAACCTTGCTATCGCCTATTACAGATAGAGTTCCCATGCTCAGAATGAGACCAGCATTGAGCAACAACGTGAAGAGGCTGAACGTTATGCAAAAGCGCATGGTTTTCAAATCATGAATGAATAAGCGGATGCTGCTTTATCGGGTACTTCCGATGACCGTCCGCAGTTCCAGTTGATGCTTTCTGAGGTCGGGAAAATATCATTTGACGAGCTGACTGACGAATCCATAGAGTTCGAACCCTTCGCAGTTGGCTCCACCATCAAGAGCCTTTAAGGCTCTTTTTTCTTGCCCTGACCGGATCATGACATGAGTGCAAAAGCTTCAGGCATGTCCCAAAAAGCCATGATTAGCGATATAATTATTACAGGGCCTGTGAGAAAGGATATTAGGGCACGGAACAGGAGCATTATCAAGTGAAGACTGTAAGGATCGACTCCATCGACGGCATCAAGGAACTTGTATTTGAACAGAGAAGGAATGAGCAGAATGGCAGGTACAGAAGTTCATACATGTACCGCGGACTGTCAAATGCTGCATTCAAGCTGGAGACTAGTCTAAAACGTAACTGCGGAGATCTGTCAGAGACCCTTGAGATGCACATACTTGAGAATTTTACGAAATATGCCAGCCTCGAGGATCCTACTCTCAATGACTCAGTATGGAAAGCCATGATCATAGGACAGCATCACGGACTTCCGACACGTCTTCTTGACTGGACCCCGTCCACACTGGTAGCTCTTCATTTTGCCCTTACTGAAAGCAACATGTCATGGATGGACAAGACTGACTGTGCAGTATGGAGGATCGACATCCGTGAGATGAACAAGAGACTTCCTGCAAAATACAGAAAGGTCCTGGAAGACAACAAGACCTCCCTGTATAACATAGACCAGTTTACAGGAGTTGTCGGAAGCATAGAGGAATACGACAGGGACATGAATGCAGATGCATTCATAGTCGTTGAGCCACCTTCAATAGATCAGAGGATAGTGAACCAGTATTCATTCTTCTCGATAATACCAAGGGGCATGGATGATCTTGACGGATTCCTTGAATCCATGGAGAACTCCGTAAAGTATGTCATAAGCAAGGACTTAAGGTGGGACCTCAGGGACATACTTGACCAGATGAACATGAATGAACGTATCATCTATCCGGGACTTGACGGGATAGCCAGATGGATAGGAAGACATTATTA
>CACZNR010000184.1 GCA_902782475.1 uncultured Eubacteriales bacterium | reverse complement strand
CTCCACTTCAGAGAAGCCACCCTGTCCCATGATGGAAAAATCAGGATGAGCGATTATGTCTGCCAGATCCTTTGACATTATGTTATAGAGACACTCGGTATATCTCTTGTAATCGTCCCTTGTAAACGGTGCCCTTCCGAATATCTTGAGATTCCCGTTGGCATCCTTTATGAAATGCTGTCCCGTGATGAGAATGTCGGTCTCATCCTTCCTTCTTCTTATCTCATCCTCCAGTTCAGGCAGATACTCCACCTCGAAGCCTGTCTTTACTTCTATGATGCCGTCATACTTTGCCTTAAGCTCATTGATGCTCTTGAGGTACTCATCCTTAAGTGAGATGTCCATCCTGACACCTTTTCTCGGGTCCACCAGGTGCTCATGCGGCACATGGTCCGTGAAGGCCATCTTCTTAAAGCCGTTTTCTATGTATTCCTTAACGTAATCCTCGTCTGTCATTGCATTGTCAGCATGACCGCATCTGTATGTATGGTTGTGATAATTGAAATCCTGCAACATATCCTTATACCTTTCTGTATTGTGACCAGGCATTATTATACCCTATTTTCATGCATATACAGGATGAAAAAGGCATTATTTTCTCTTTTTGTTGTATACGATGTATTCGTATCCGAGACCCGTACTGCAGTAGCTGCACCTTTCCTTTATCCTCTGTGTGCTGTCGAGCCTTCTTATGATCTTGTCCGGATCACACATGAAGTCTCTAAGGCACCTGGGACAGAGCCTAAGTACAAGGCCAAGCCTTGGCACATCCCTTTGCTCTTCAAGCTTTACAGACAGACTTCTAAGCGCGTCATCGTCAGGCCTTCCTATGAGCTTCAGGAAAGCCCGCTCTTCCTTTACATATCTGTTCTCGGTGATGTCTATCACGGAATCCTTTTTAAGTCCGCATCTGCTGCTTATATAAAAGGTGTCCTTTCCTTTTCTCTTGCCGGGATCCCTTAAGGGTATCACCCGGTATACCGTTCCTGCCTCCCTGTCCTCATGGATGCCTGCAACTATCACAGGCTTTATGTACTCCTGAGTATCGTTTATTACATATCTCTGATCCAGAAGATATATGTCTCCGAAATTTATCTCACTCATTTTCTTCCTCCAGTCTTTTCCTTATCTCCTTAAGGCTCCTGTCGATGGATCTTCTTATGGCTGAGGGTGTAACTCCCTCCCTTGCTGCCAGCTCCTCGTAGGTATATCCTCCAAAGAAGAAGCTTATGATCCTGCTTCGCTTTTTCTTTCCGAGGGTGTCAAGTACCCTCATGACCCTTTCAAGCTTTTCCTCGTCGTAGAGATCTCTTCTCTCATCCGCCTTTGACTTCAGTTCATCAAACCCCGTGTGCTTCAACCTTCTTTTCTTCTCCCTTTCCTCATTCCTTCTGTAGGCAAGTATCGCCTCCTGCATGAGCGGTGTAAGGACTATCTCCCGCTCATCGGCTGACTTTCCCCCTGTCTCTCCTATCCTGAAATATTCTTCTCCCACAAATCCCCTGTATTCTTCCTTAAGTCTTACTATTCTTTCCATATCTTTTTCCTGCAATAAAAAAGCACCGTGAAAGTTTTGGATATGTGTAATATCCTCGACTTTTACGGTGCCAGGGTAGTCACTTTCTTGTGCTCCGCATACTCGGCTCAAGTCATGTTATCTTCTTTTTATTCTAAATCTTGGAAGTGTTATAACGAAATCCTTCCTGCATCTGCTGCACTTTATCCTCTTATGGCCTCTTGCGTCAGAGAACACTATGTCCACTGTCTTCTGGCATATGGGACAGAGTATCCTTATCTCCTCCAGACCTTCGGCTTCCTTCCTGTAGCCTTCGAGCTGCCTTCTCCTTTCATAAGAAAGATCTGAAAGCTCTCTTCTTTCATACTGTCTTTCCTGCATCTTTAGCTATCACCTTTTCTATGAGCTCATCTGCTCCCTTTTTGTTGAATATCCTGTTGCCTCTTTCCCTGGTGAAATTCATAAGCCTCCAGAAGAGCATGGTATATGACACTCCAAGATCATTGGCTATCCTGTTAAGAGCCTCCTTCTCCTCGGGAAGTATCACTGTGTCCCCGTAGAGGTCTATCCTCTTTCCCTTAAGCTCCCTGTCCAGAAGATCCAGCATTGTAAGCTCCGGTACCAGCAGCAGCGATGCAAGCCTGTTTGCCTGGGCTTCTATGAAGTTTGCTGACGAAAAGAAGTTCTCACAGTCCCTGTCAGTAAAGCTCTCTTCGCAGGTATAGTAGCGTGTCTCCCTTCTGTCCAGACTGTCAAGGATATAGTGGGAAGCTTCATGGGCAAGGGTGAACCTCCTTCTTCCTGAATTGCACGGGGACCTCAGGACAGAATCAAGCACGATGGTCCACTTCGGGAACACCACTTCCTTTATGACGTCATCCTCCTTTATCCTTAGGGGCGTCATTCCGTTACAGAGAGTCCCAAGTATCTCACCCTTCCTCTCACAGATATTTCTGTATTCGACCCTGAGTCCCAGAAGGTCTCGGACGAATCCGTCTATGTCAAAACAGTCCTGATGTCTTCCTCCCTCGAACCTCTCCACAAGCTTAAGGGCTATGTAGTCCATCTCCATGTTTGAGATAAATGCCATGTCATACACCTTCCTTCACTTTTGCTTCCACATAGAAGCGTTCCCTGTCCTCATAGAGAAATGTCTCCTGTCCGTTAACGTTTATGGTATATCGCGTTCCTTTTCCTCCTCTGTAAAGATCCTTCATAAGGGCAGTATGCTTCAGGCTCTGCACCCTGTACTGCTTTCCGCCAAAGTATATCCTTATTGGGACCGTAGTCCCGTCCGCCTCGTGAATGGCTATAACTTTTACATATCTTTTAACCTGTGACAATCTCATAACCCTCCTTCACATTGTCATGGTCTTCGTGGGATCAAATATACATAAAAGTCTTATCCGAAACACTCTGTTTCTGTATATAGATATTAGCACCTGTTTCAGGATTTGTAAATAGAATAGTCTGTTCTTTTTAGAAATATTTTTGAAATGAAAAAGAACTGCCCTACGCAGTTCCTGTTCTCATTAAATGTATATGTCAGATGCTGTTCAGCGCCTCGTAAAGCTCAGGACAGTCCCTGTCCGGCCGGAGAAGTTTTCCCTTCCCGTCCATGAAAACGTGCTCGGAAGAGGCTTCACATACAGTCTCATCCTTTGCGTTCTTCATGAGATAGGTGATCTTCATCCTTGCTCCTCTTATCTCTTCCACATACAGCTCTATGTCGACCTCGTCAGGAAAGGTGGTGGGCTTCCTGTATCTGCATGAAACTGATGTCACAGGTGATACTATGTCATTCTGCTCCATCACGTCATAGCCCCAGCCTATCTCTCTAAGCACACTCATCCTTGCTTCTTCCATCCACCTTACATAGTTTGAATGGTGGGTCACTCCCATCCTGTCCGTTTCATAATACTGTACTAGATGTCTGTATGTCTTCATGCTTTACGGTCTCCTGTTCCAGCAGCAGTTCTTTGCCTTCCTTCCGCTGCCACAGGGGCATAGGTCATTCCTGCCCTTTCCCTGCCACATGCTATTCTCATTCCTAAGAAGAGCCTTCATTATCTCTTCCCTTGGCATGCGCTTCCTGTCAAGCTCTATGAGCTCCTCTATCCTTGGTACTGCCACCCTGAAAAGTGTCTTAAGGCTCTCACAGTAATAGTACTGTCCCTTTTCTCCCCGCTCGTTTACAAGTATCCTGTCCTTCGGGCACCCTCCGTTACAGAGCTTTCTGAACTGGCAGGATAGACATTTATTAGTAAGGCCTGTCCTTTTCATATCTCCGAAATCTTTCTGAAGCGGAACTTCCATTACGGTATCAAATGAAGTATCCACATTGCCTATGAGGTTCTCTTCCCTTACGAAGTGATCGCAGCTGTACACATTTCCGTCCGCTTCTATCACCGGTACCTGTCCGCAGGTCTCCTGGAGCCAGCAGAGCGTCGGAGAACCTCCTGCAATGGTATTTATCATCTCTATGAAGAGCTGTACATTTACCTTTCCAAGGTCATGGTAGAGCCACCTGTTGAATATGGTGGCAAGAAAATCCCCATACTCTTCTATGCCCACCGATTCAGGTCTTACTGAAAGGTCCTCATCCTTATTGAGCACCGGGATGAACTGTATCCAGCCTGTACCGAGATCTCTCAATGTCTCATAGACTTCAAGAGGTCTTTTTTCAGTCTCACTGTTCACGGTGCAGAGAAGATCAGGCCTTATGCCGAAGGTCTTAAGGCGCAGTATGTTCTCCCTGATCCTTTTATATGTGGCATTTCCTCCTACATCCTTCCTGAAGTGATCGTGTACCGCTTCAGTGCCGTCTATGCTGATGCCGACGTCAAAACTGTTTTCCTTCAGAAAAGAGCACCATTTATCATCCAGGAGCAGTCCGTTTGTCTGAAGATTGTTCCATATCTGCTGACCGTCACGCCTGTACTTTTTCTGGAGTTCCACTGCCTTTTCAAAGAACGGGATGCCGCAGAGGGTAGGTTCCCCTCCGTGCCACACGAAGGATGCTGTCTCCCCGCAGTTCGAGAGATAGTTCTTTATCATGACTTCGAGGGTCTCTTCCGTCATGATCTTTCCGCCGGAAATGTTTACCGGCAGATAATAACAGTAGGCGCAGCGCATATTGCACTGCGAGCCTACCGGTTTGATCATTAAAGTAAAATCCTTCACTTATTTAAGATGTCTGTCGAAGAAGTCTATGACCTTGTTGAATGAGTCCATTGCCTGTTCCTGACGGTACATGGGCTTGTCGTAATACCATATACCGTGTCCTGCTCCGTCATAGCGGTGAAATTCATAATCCTTGCCAAGCTCCTTGAGCTTCTCCTCAGTCTTGTTGACTTCCTCTGCTGTCGGGCTCCTGTCCTCGTTTCCGAATATTCCAAGTAGTGGACAGTCAAGGCCTTCAGCGTAGTCTATAGGAGCAACAGGTCTTGAAGGAGTAAGGTCCTCCTCTTTCTGTATGACTCCGCCACCCCAGCAGTCCACTGCAGCGTCGACGTTATCAAGGGTGCATGCAGCAAGGAAGGTATGTCTTCCGCCTGAGCACATTCCTATGACTCCGACTTTACCGTTGTTTCCTTCCTGTTCCCTCAAAAACTCCATGGAGTCCTTTACATCCTGCATGACGGAACTGTCAGGCACTATGCCTGCTTCCCTCATCCTCTGGGATACCTCCACAGGAGTTCCTGTTCCGTAAGCCTGATATATGTCAGGACATACTACAGCATATCCATGCTCAGTGAATCTTCTTGAGCATTCCCTGCACCATTCATCCCATCCGGGCATATGAGGTATCAGGACTATGCTCGGGATGTTGTCGATATTCATGGGCTTTGAATAATATGCTCTGAGGCTCCTGCCATCCTTTGTCTTTATCTCTAAGGTCTGTGCTGTCATTCCGGAATATGCTCCGGTATCAAAACTGTTCCACATGACTTTTCTCCTTTCTGTTTCCATTCAATTAAATTTTATCACAGAACAATTGGCATTTAATTCAAAATAAATGGAATACGGCAAAAGAAAATAATATAATAGAAATGTTGAGATTTATTTTAAGACCAGGGAGATCATAAAAATGAAATACGATTTTACCACTATAATCGACAGAGTCGGCAAGGATGCCATAGCAGTTGAAGGCCTTGGAAACGGACACGCTCCGGGTGCTCCAAAGGAAGGCTTTGATGCCATCCCCATGTGGGTAGCTGACATGAACTTTGCTTCACCTAAGTGCATCACTGACAAGGTCGCTGAAAGACTTGCTCATCCATGTTTCGGATACTTTGCACCAAGAAAAGAATACTTCGACACCATAATCGAGTGGCAGAAGGAAAGGAATCACGTAGAAGGTCTTCTTCCTGAGCACATCGGATATGAGAACGGAGTTCTCGGTGGCGTAGTATCTGCCCTTAACGTCCTCTGTTCAAGGGGTGACAACGTTCTTCTCCACTCTCCGACATATGTTGGATTCACAGGAGTATTGAAGAACAACGGATACAATGCAGTTCATACTCCTCTCTACCAGGATGAGAACGGAAAATGGATGATGGACTTTGAAGACATGGAAAAGAAGATCGTTGAATACAACATTCATGCTACAATCTTCTGCAACCCGTTCAACCCATGCGGCAGAGTATGGACAAAGGAAGAGATAAAGAAGGCTGTTGACCTCTTCGAGAAATATGACGTTCAGATCATCTCAGACGAGATCTGGTCAGACCTTACACTTTTCGGAAACCAGCACATACCTACACAGTCAGTAAGTGAATATGCAAAGGAGAACACTGTAGCTCTCTACGCTCCTTCAAAGACCTTCTCACTTGCAGGACTTATCGGTTCATACCATATCATATACAACAGGAAGCTCAGGGAAAGGGTCCTTAAGGAATCATCCCTCTGCCATTACAATTCAATGAACGTCCTCTCCATGTATGCTTCCATCGGAGCATTCTCAAAGGATGGAGCTGAATGGCTCGATGAGCTCAGGGTAGTTCTCGGAAACAATGTCAACTTTGCAGTTGACTACATAAGAGAGCATTTCAAGGGAGTAAAGGTATTCAAGCCAGAGGGCACATACATGCTCTTCGTTGACTGCACAGACTGGTGCAAGGAGCACAATACTGACGTCGGCGAAGTACTTCAGAAGTGCTGGGATGTAGGTGTTGCAGTACAGGACGGAAGGAATTTCTTCGGAGACTGCCACGTAAGGATGAATCTTGCTTCTCCTCTCTCAAGGATCGAAGAAGCCTTCAGGAGAATGGACAAGTACGTATTCAACGCTTAAAGATCCTGAATATCCGTGCCGGGCAGTTCATAAGGTGCCCGGCACTTTTATTTTTCCGGAATTCAGCTTATCATATGAACAGCACAGTTAGGAGGTCATAATATGGGCAGACCGGTCATT
>CACZNR010000183.1 GCA_902782475.1 uncultured Eubacteriales bacterium | reverse complement strand
GGCATAAATAATCTCATAGGTTCTCTGGTCGACAGCAGAACAGGGAAATATACCGGGATAAACTGTCATGGAAAAGAAAAGGTCAGGAGATTCCGTGAAGAATATCCTGACGCTGTTATAGATTCTTTTTATTCTGATTCCTATTCCGACACACCTCTCGCTGAGGAAGCGAAGGAAGCATTCATAGTAAAGGGTGAAGAATTACTGCCCTGGGTCTTCTAGATCCCTGAAAGGATCGAGCTTTTTGATATCCTCCCTGGATATGACCTTTGTATTGTTGCCAAGACAGTCAGTGCATCGGTTGAGACAATTCGGGCATATGCATCCAAGGGTCATGTCTTCAGACTGGACCATGTATTCTCCACAGACTCTGCAACTGCATCTCATGGTTCATACCTCTTTGTAATAATTGATGAGGCATCCATCCTTAAGGATCTGCTTTTCGTCTTCCGTAAGAGAGCCTATAGTCAGAGTGATCTCCTTTACGGAATCATCCTTTACAAGATAAGCCTTGAAATCCTCATTCCGTTCTATGGCAGAAACAAGTCCCTCAAAGTATATGTGGTCTCCGTTACTGATAGCGGAAGGATCATCCGTTATAAATGGCAGTATGCCCCAGTTTATGAGATTGGAACGGTATCTCTTTGTAGCATATTCCTTTGCAAGATTTGCTCCGGCACCAAGGACTCTCTGACAGCTCGCTGCCTGTTCTCTTGCTGAACCGTCACCCGGCTTGTTGGCATATATGGTGCTCTCTATAAGGGTATCTTTTGGGGATACATCAAGGCCATATCCCTTGAGCTGTTCAAATACTCTGCCGATGACAGGATCCTGTGAAGGATCAGCGCCATCCCTTCTTGATGTTTCGATAGCCTGGATCTCCTTTGCCTTAGGAACGTAGTCAGGGTCCTTCCTTGAAAGGGCAAATTCTGAAAGCCTTATTGGATTTGACCTGAAGGAGGATGTTTCGCCTGATGGGATAAGCTCGTCTGTAGTAGTAACTTCATCAGTGATATATGAAACGACTCTGAGTAAGAGCCTGTCTGAAAGTGAAGGCATATCAGGCCAGTCCTTGATATTTGGTCCCATTACAAGAGGAGCATCCTTATCCTTTATCTTTCTTCCGTCAAACAGTCTCTTTTCATATATAGAAGGGTCAAAATGATATGAATATGCTTCAGCTTCCTTTGACAGAGCGGTGGCAGGGGTGAGCCTTCCCTTATTGACTGCAGTGGCACCTATGGAGAAAGCATCCATGAGCGCAACACCGGCCAGCTGTCCTTCGCCAGGCTTTGAACCTTCTCTGTTAGGGAAGTTCCTTGTCGTATGTCTTATGGAGAACTCTCCGTTGGCAGGAGTATCGCCAGCACCAAAGCATGGGCCACAGAAGCACTCCCTTATGACTGCACCGGATGATATGATCTTCTCAGCACATCCGTTTCTAAGTAGTTCCATGAGTATTGGCTGGCTGCCAGGATATACTGATAGGGAGAAACTGCCGTTTCCTATGTTTTCACCGTCAAGTATGTCGGCAAGACCTGTGAGGCTGTCAAAGTTTCCGCCTGAACAGCCTGCTACAATGCCCTGATCCACGTGGAAGCCGTCCTCACGTATCTTGGATCTCAGGGAATATGTGATATTCCTGCTTCCGAACTGTTCAAAGATCTGGTCATCTGTCTTCTTCAGTATGGAATCCATGTTCTCGTTGAAATCCTCTATCTCGTATACATTGCTCGGATGGAAAGGAAGGGCGATCATAGGTCTTATATCATCAAGATCTATGACTATGAGCCTGTCGTAATAGGCAAGTGACTCCGGTGAAAGAGCCTTATATTCATCCTCTCTTCCGTGTATGCGCAGATATTCTCTGGTCTTATCATCAGTTACCCAGATGGAGCTCAGGCATGTGGTCTCTGTGGTCATGACATCGATGGCATTACGGTATTCCATTGAAAGTCCATGGATGCCAGGACCTATGAACTCAAGTACTCTGTTCTTTACAAAGCCATCCGGATATGTAGAACCCACAAGTGAAAGCGCAACATCGTGAGGACCAACTCCCTTTTTAAGACTGCCCTTTAAGTAAATTCCGACTATTTCGGGCATCTGTATGTCGTATGTCTTTCCAAGGAGTTGCTTTGCCAGCTCTCCGCCGCCTTCTCCAACGCCCATGGTGCCCACAGCGCCATACCTTGTGTGGCTGTCGGAAGCAAGTATCATCTTTCCGCATCCGGCCATCATTTCTCTGTTGAAACTGTGTATGACTGAAAGCATGGGAGGAACGTATATCCCGCCATATTTTCTGGCTGCAGAAAGTGCAAATTTATGATCATCCTCGTTTATGGTGCCACCAACGGCACAGAGTGAATTATGACAGTTGGTAAGGACATAAGGCATGTTGAATTCAGTCATGCCACTGGCTCTGGCTGTCTGTATGATCCCTACATATGTGATATCGTGTGAAGCAAGGCTGTCGAATCTTAGACTGAGATCCTTCATGCTGTCACTTTTGTTATGTGACTTAAGGATCCCGTAGGCAATTGTGCCTTCTCTTGCCTTGTCTGAATCATTGCGGTTAAAACGGGCTTCATATTCCTTACCGGAAATGAGCTCACTGTCGTTTAAATAGTAAAAGCCTTCATTGAATAACTGCATATCATTTCTCCTTTTGTATGGCTTAAGGATAATGATAGCATAAAACAGGAAAAAATGAATAAGGCTGATCAGTAAACAAGCCTTAAGGCGTGCTCTGAAACTTTCACGGATACATTCTGGAAGTCTCCCTTATACTCACCGTCTATTGTCCATGGCATAGGGGAGGGGCAGGTGATCTCCACCGCATTGATCTTGCGGTAAATTATCTCGCTGCATTCATCGTAATTCTTGCTCATTATGGCCTTTGCGACCCTGTAGAGATTTGCAGGATTATGTATCTTACGTACAAGCACCAGCTCATAGAGACCATCAGATGTATCCACGACATTATCGTCGAACTTGATGACTCCGCCAACTGCACGGCAGTTGGAAACAGAACCGAAGATGAAACTGCCTTCGAAAGTCTCCCTGTCCGTTTTGAACGTCATGGGGTAGTTGTGAAGATGGAAAAGACTTCTGACTCCGCCTACCACATATGCACCATAGCCAAGAGCATTCTTCAGTTTCTGTGGTGTTGCATATGAAGT
>CACZNR010000182.1 GCA_902782475.1 uncultured Eubacteriales bacterium | reverse complement strand
GGATGAGTGCATAGGCATAGTCACATGGTGCCATACATTCTCTCCAAGCAAGATGTGGCTCAATGGTCTTGAACTCCTTCAGAAACCGTACTGCCACCTTGCAACACAGTACAATCTTGAGATCCCAAATGAAGAGATCGACATGGACTTCATGAATCTCAATCAGGCAGCTCATGGCGACAGGGAGCATGGATTCATAGCAGCAAGGCTCAGAAAGCCGAGAAAGATAATAGCAGGATACTGGAAGGATGAAAATGTCATCAGCAAGCTTTCCGAATTCATGAAAGTAGCTGTGGGTGTGGATTTCTCCAGACATCTGAAGGTCATGAGATTCGGTGACAACATGAGAGATGTAGCCGTTACCGAGGGCGATAAGGTGGAAGTGCAGAAAAAACTTGGCTGGGAGGTCAACACATGGGCTGTAGGCGACCTGGTCAGGGAGATGGCAAAGGTCACTGAGGAAGAGATCGACTGCCTCGTCAGTGAATATGAGAAGAACTATGATGTAGCTACTGACAATACATATGCCATCAGATATCAGGCAAGGGAAGAGATCGCCATAAAGAAGATGATGGATGAGAACGGCTGCATGGCATTCTCAAACACATTCCAGGATCTTTACGGAATGGAACAGCTTACGGGACTTGCAAGCCAGCACCTCATGGCCCAGGGCTACGGATATGGCGGGGAGGGAGACTGGAAGGTATCTGCCATGACTGCCATTCTCAAGAAGATGGCCAAGGATGAGAATGGTGCATCAGGTTTCATGGAAGACTATACATATAACCTCGCAAAGGGAAGTGAATATTCACTTGGTGCCCACATGCTGGAGGTATGTCCGTCACTTGCAGGAACAAAGCCAAGGATAGAGACACACCATCTTGGAATAGGCATGAATGAGAAGGACCCTGCAAGGCTCGTATTCGATGGAAAGGAAGGCGAAGCAATAGTTGCTTCCCTTGTGGACATGGGTGGAAGGCTGCGTCTCATCGTTCAGGAGATAAAGGCAGTAAAGCCTATAATGGAGATGCCAAATCTTCCTGTGGCAAGGGTAATGTGGCAGGCATATCCAAACCTTACAGAAGGAATAGAATGCTGGATCACAGCAGGCGGAGCCCATCATACAGTTTTAAGCTACGATGTGACCGTGGAGATGATGAGAGATTTTGCAAGGTTCATGGATATAGAGTTCGTTCACATAGGAAAGGATACAGACAGGGACAGACTTGAGGAAGAACTTCTCGTAAAGGACCTGATCTGGAAACTGAAATAAATGGATATGGAACTTAAAAATACAGTAATTGGTATCGAACTGGGTTCAACAAGGATCAAGGCGGTCCTTATGGGAAAGGATCACAAGGTGCTTTCACAGGGTGCTTTCACATGGGAGAATTCCTTTGTGGACGGCATATGGACATATTCCCTTGACGAAGTCAGGGATGGGATAAGAAAGTGCTTCTCCGAACTCAGGAAGGATTTTGAAAAGACATACGGGCAAAAGCTCACTACCACAGGAGCCATCGGCATAAGTGCCATGATGCACGGGTATCTTCCTTTCGACAGGGATGACAAACAGCTCGTGCCATTCAGGACCTGGAGGAATACCATGACCGGTGAGGCAGCTGAGAAGCTCACGGAGATGTTCTCCTTCAACATACCTCAGAGATGGTCGGTAGCTCATCTCTATCAGGCATTCCTGAATGGGGAAGAGCATACGGGAAGGATAGCATATATCACTACACTTGCAGGATATGTACATTATGTACTTACAGGCAGGAAGGTGGTAGGCATAGGTGAAGCCAGCGGGATGTTCCCAATAGACCCGGAAAAGCCTGAGTACAACAAAAAGATGGCGGAGATCATGCGCAGGGAGACAGGGATAGATATCCTGTCATATCTGCCGGAGGTACTTGTTGCGGGGGAAGACGCCGGAACACTTACCAGTGAAGGGGCCAGGTATCTTGACCCTACAGGTGAATTTGAGAGCGGCATAAGGGTAGTTCCACCGGAAGGTGATGCAGGAACGGGAATGGTCGCCACTGATTCAGTGCGTGAGCATACAGGAAATGTTTCTGCCGGAACCAGTGATTTTGCCATGGTGGTGCTAGATAAGGAACTTGGAGTGCATAAGGAGGTAGGCATAGTTACCACGCCTGCCGGAAAACCCGTGGCGATGGTGCACTGCACCAACTGTACCAGTGACATAAATGCCTGGATCGAGCTCATAAGGGAATCCATGGAATGCTTTGGTGTGGGGGTGGATACAAATACTCTATATACCACATTGTTCAGTAAGGCACTCGAAGGTGATGCTGAAAGCGGAGACCTTCTGAGCTACAACTACTATTCCGGAGAGGGAGTTACAGGTTTTGATGAGGGAAGGCTTCTGTTTATCAGAAAACCTGATTCCGTATTCAATCTTGCAAACTTCATGAAGACACATTTCATGAGCTCACTTGCGACCCTTAAGATCGGCATGGATATCCTGAGAAACGAAGAAAATGTAACAGTGGACAATATTAACGGCCATGGCGGCTTCTTCAAGACACCGGGTGTAGGCCAGAGATTCCTTTCCGCTGCCATAGATGCAAATGTCTCGGTAATGGAAACTGCAGGAGAAGGAGGCCCTTACGGAATGGCTCTTCTGTGTGCATATGCACTGTGGAAAGATGATGGCGAGACACTTGAAGACTATCTTGACAACAAGGTCTTCAGAGATGTGAAGAGGACTACATTAAAGGCTTCTGAGGAAGAAGTGGCTTCATTCAACAGGTTCATAGAAAAGTATAAGAAGGGCCTTGAAATAGAGCGCAAGGCAATAGAGAGGTTCTGAAATGCTGGAAAAACTTAGGAAAGAAGTATATGAAGCCAATATGCAACTTGTGGAATACGGACTCGTGGTATTCACATGGGGAAATGTATCAGGCATCGACAGGGAGTCCGGGATAATGGTGATCAAGCCGTCCGGAGTTGATTATGACAAGCTGTCACCTGAAAACATGGTACTTGTGGATCTCGCTACGGGAAAGACTGTGGAAGGGGATCTCAATCCATCAAGTGATACTGATACGCATCTTGTCCTCTACAGGAATTTCAAAAACATAGGGGGAGTGGTGCATACACACTCAAGGTGGGCAGTATCCTTTGCACAGGCAGGAAAAGAGATACCATGTCTTGGAACCACGCAGGGAGACTATTTTTACGGAGCCATTCCATGTACCAGAAGGATGACCAGGGAAGAGATAAAAGGAAGATACGAGCTTGAGACGGGAAATGTCATAGTGGAGACCTTCAGGGAGAATGATATAGATCCTGATCAGGTACCCGGATGCAATGTAATGTCGCACGGACCATTCGTATGGGGAACGGACCCAAAGAATGCGGTTCATAACTCAGTGGTCGTTGAGCAGGTGGCAGAGATGGATTATCATGCCATGATGCTGAACCCTGAGATAGGACCGATGCAGCAGGCACTTCTGGATAAGCATTATCTGCGCAAGCATGGTCCCGGAGCATACTACGGTCAGAAAAAATGATATAATCATAAGGAATTAGCAAAAAATAAGGAGCATTTATGGAAAATAAGTTAGCAAGATTTTTCAGATCCACAGGGGCTTTAAGGTTCCTTCTCCCTATCGGCATCATATTGATAGTCATGGGAGTGATCATGACATCATTCTCCGGAGTAAAAGGTGAGACTGATGGAACAGTAACAAAAGTCAATGAGTATACAGAAACAGATTCTGATAATATTGAAGAGACCCGCTATGACGTGGAGTTTACCTATACTGTAGGCGGAAAGGACTATAGCGGTGTTTTCTCAGGTTATGCTGATCCCATGAATCTGGGAGACAAGGTCAAGGTCTATTACGATCCTGCTGATCCTGAGAAGATCTCAAATGTCAAGAATCCTATGGTGCTTGCATTAGTTATGATTGGAGTTGGAGCTGCAGCCATAATAGGCGGAATATTGCTGACCATAAGGGCAGTCAAAAAGAACAGGAAGCTTGACCGGCAGATAGAGGAAGCATCCGGCGGAGCTGACATAAGGAATGTGGTACCGATCCCTAAGGAACAGCTCACAGAGTATTATGTTTCATTTGACGGAAAGACATTGAGACCGGGATATATAGTGGAAGACCGTGACCGCAAT
>CACZNR010000181.1 GCA_902782475.1 uncultured Eubacteriales bacterium | reverse complement strand
TCGGGTTTGAAAGACGTAAGTCTCACGGCTGTACAAACCATCATTTCTTAGGAATCCCATGACTTTAGTCATGGGAGGATGTCAAATAAAAATGACATGCCTTTTTTTGACATGTCATTACTTTCTTCTGTTCATTTTCTGTATATGTATTTAGCTACAGTCCGTATGAGCTCCTCAGGCTGGAACGGCTTTGCTATGTGGTCGTTCATGCCTGCCTCAAGACAGTTCCTTACATCCTGGTCATACGCATTTGCACTCATGGCTATTATGGGAAGATCCCTGTAATAGTCTCCCGACAGTTTCCGTATCGCCCGTGTTGCCTCATAACCGTTCATCACAGGCATCTGTATGTCCATGAGGACTGCATCGTACTCGCCTTCACTTCCTTCAAGGACATCCAGTCCTTCCTTTCCGTTTATGGCAACGGAGGATGTCATTCCAAACTGTGAGAGCACCATTGCTGCTATCTCAGCGTTTATGTCATTGTCTTCGATTATGAGGATCTTCTTTCCCGTGAGGTCCTCAAGAGGCTTCTCTTCCACGCTGCCTGTGGCATCATCCTCTGTCCTTTCAAGCTCAACTTCCACAGTGAACTCTGAACCCTTTCCGGGCTCGCTTTTTACATCTATCCTGCCTCCCATGTGTTCCACGATCCTTGCTGAGATGGAGAGTCCTAGGCCTGTTCCCTGTACCCTGTTTACCGTGGTCTTCTCTTCTCTTGTGAAGCTTTCAAAGATATGCGGCAGATAATCCTCTGATATGCCTATGCCCGTATCCTTTATCATGAATCTGTATAAGCTCCTGCCATTGCCCAGGTCCGTCTCTTCTGCCCGCAGATACACATCCTTTCCGTCAGGAGTGTACTTTATGGCATTTGAGGTGATGTTTATAAGCACCTGTTCCAGTCTCAGCTCATCCGTCAGAATGTGAGTGTTTTTGACACTGGTATGGTCATATGAGATGTTAAGTGACTTGTTCCTTGCCTGAAGCAGCGTTATGTCCTCTATCCTTCTGAAGACGTCCTCAAGATCCACCCTTTCCTTTGAAAGTACCAGCTTTCCGCTCTCGATCTTCGAAATGTCAAGTATGTCATTTATAAGGGAAAGAAGGAAGTGGCTGGATGAACCTATCTTATCAAGGGAGTCCCTTACCAGTTCTGAGTCATCAAGATTCGACCTTGCGATATTTGTGTATCCCACTATGGCATTCATAGGTGTCCTTATGTCATGGGACATGTTGGCAAGGAAATCATTTTTTGCATCGGTCCTTGCTGATTCCATGAGCTTCTGGTATTCCAATTCACGCTTCATCTGGGCATCGATGTCAGTGGTACCGACGATGAGATGTGCCCCTGCACTGTCGTTCAGTAAGGTCGCCTTTAATGAAACATATTTCGGTTCCCCTGACACCATGAGCCTGTACTTGGTAGTGAAGTGTCCGTCCCTTTCGATTATGGACAGGACCCTGTCCCTGTTGAAGACTCTCAAAAACCTGTCCAGATCTTCATGGTACATGAGCCTTTCCATGTTTTTTCTGCTGGTCTCAAAGAAGTCCGTGCCTTCCTTTTCAACTCCAAGCGTGTCGTAATCATCTATGGAGCTGTATTCCACGAAGCTGTCATCCTCAAGGTCCACCTCATATATTGAAAAATAGTCCCCTGCCAGCGCCTGGGCGACACGTGAATATGTGATGCTTTCACTGTGAGCCTTCTCATAGGCTGCCCTTGCCCTCATCTGCTCGTCAACACTGCTGAGTCCAATTACCGCATGTCTCTGTTCCTTTTCGATCATCCTTGTGACCTTAAGGTGGACATATCTTTCATCCTCTCCAAAGAGCATGCGGAACGTCATGGTGAATGTACCGGTCCTGTCCAGTGACTCCACCACTTTTTCCTTGGTGAACCTGTCCAGGAACCTTTCCCTGTCATCTGGATGAATATGCTCCTCGAATCTGTTCCTTGAAAAGGAAATGAAATCATCCCCGGCCTTTGGAAGTCCGAGTCTGTCATATTCCTCTGAACCGGAATATTCCACGAATCTGTCGGTCTCGGTATTTACGTAATAAATGCAGAAATAGTCTGCTGCCAGTGCCTGGGCTATGGAAGCCTGTGACACGTCCTTAAGTTCTTTCTCCATATCAGTCTTTTATCAGGTTCTCCAGTGTCTCGAAAAGCTCCTCCGGCTGGACAGGCTTGCTGAGGTGAGCATTGAGTCCTGCCTGGAGACTCCTCTGTACGTCTTCGTCAAAGGCGTTGGCTGTAAGGGCTATCACAGGTATGGTCACTGCATCAGGTCTGTCCATTGCCCTTATGGTCCTCGTTGCCTCAAGACCATCCATCTCAGGCATCCTCATGTCCATGAGCACTGCATCGTAATAGCCTTCCGGATGTCCTGCAAACATGTCCACAGCTTCCCTTCCGTTTGAAGCCAGTTCCGCCTCCATTCCCCTCTGTGCAAGGAGCATCTTCATTATGTCTGCATTGATCTGAACGTCCTCTGCCACAAGTATGCGTCTGCCGTTGAGATCAGCCTTATGAACTGTATCTGCTGCAGCTTCTCTCTTCTTCTTCAGTGCGCTTAAGAATTCCTCAAGGACGTTATTCAGGAACAGCGGCTTTGAAACGAAGCTGTCAACTCCCGCCTGGAGCGCTTCTTCCAGTATGTCGTCCCACTTGTATGCCGTTAGTATTATTATTGCAGACTCATTGCCTACTATCTTTCTTATCCTTCTCGTGGTCTCAACACCATCCATGTCAGGCATCTTCCAGTCCACAAGTATGAGATTGTATGGCTTCATCCTTGCATGTGCAAGCTC
>CACZNR010000180.1 GCA_902782475.1 uncultured Eubacteriales bacterium | reverse complement strand
GTGGCAACGGATGCCATAGGCATGGGTCTTAATATGCCGATACACAGGATAGTGTTCCTTGAGACATCAAAATTCGATGGAATAGACATGAGGGATGTCACCCCTTCAGAGATAAAGCAGATAGCGGGAAGAGCAGGGAGATTCGGTATATTCAACGAAGGATATGTGAATTCCCTTGGAGATCAGGAATTCGTCGGAGAAGCACTGGAATCAGGCTTCCTGCCTATAAAGGAAGCAGTCATAGGATTCCCGAGGATGCTTCTTAACCTTGACGCCAGGCTCTCTTCCATTCTTGCCCAGTGGAACAGCATAGAGGAACAGCCGGGATTCAAAAGATCTGACTTAAGCGTAGAGATAAAGCTCTGTCAGGAACTTGAGGAGATAAGAAATGACAAGGAGCTCATTTACAGGTTCATAACGATCCCGTTCGATGAGGAGAATCCAAAGCTCAAGGGAGCATGGCTCGATTTCTTCAGGGCTGAAGCTGAGGGAAGGGAGATAGACCTCATAAACTATATACCAAACAGCAGTGGCAGGAACAACATGAACATACTGGAAGAGAACTTCAGGCTCTGCGACCTTATCTATTACTATATGGACAGATTCGGCCATGATACCTATAAGGATCTTGTCTTCCAGGTCAAGATGGATATCTCTGAAAGGATAATGAAGCTGCTGTCTGAACAGAAACTGGCACAGAAAAAATGCAGGATCTGCGGAAGACCGCTTCCGTGGAATTCCAGATATTCCATATGCAATAAATGCTACGAAAGGAGAAGGTGGGTTTATCCACTGTAAGGATATGACTTTTATAGACAGCGTCATCTACTTTTTTACCGTTGAAGGGTCAACACTAAAGAATGTCATAGTAAGCATCATTGAGATCATATTCGTCATACTGCTTTCCCATGTGATCATACTTGTGGGAAACAAGATAGCAGAGAAGACCATAAGAAGGCGTTCTCCCGGAAAACGTGAGGACAAGAAGATCATGACGGTGCTCACTCTTACAAAGAGCATCATAAAATATGTCGTATATTTCCTTGCAGGAGTGGCGATCCTTTCCATAATAGGCCTTAAGAACACAGTCATTTCCGTTATCACAACAGCAGGTGTAGGAGGCATAGCCGTAGGCATAGGAGCCAGAAGCCTCATATCCGACACCATAAATGGTTTTCTCATACTTCTGGACGATGAATTCTCAGTAGGAGACCTTGTGAAGATAAAGGATTACACAGGGGTGGTGGATTCCATATCCATAAGGACGACGAAGCTCATACTGGATAACAATGCAAAGGTAATAATACCAAACGGCAACATCACGGAAGTGATCAATTATTCAAGATCCCTCTATAATGAATATATCGATTTCACACTGCCCATAACCGCTTCAGCTGAAAGAGCAGGGGAGCTGATACTTTCCTGTGCCGAGCAGTATATAAAGGACAATGATGTAAAGCCCGGCAAGGTAAGATATCTTGGAACGGTGAGCTCAACTGAGGCTCTCAAGGTCCTGAGACTGGAGCTCTTTGTTGAAGATAAAAACAGGGCAGAGCATTCCAGGGACATAAGGAATCTGGTCATAGACCGTCTGGTGGAAGAAGGTCTGTACAGCAAATAAGCAGACGTGTGCAGCCTTTCTTTATGATATGTTTTCAAACTGTACAAAAAAGATGTGATACCATAACAGCAGATACTTAAGCTCAGCCCGCATCCTTTCTGCAGCAGAAAAATCGTGGTATAATCAATCTTGATTTGGTACCTTAATTTTATGGAGAGCAGAAGGGTGAATTCTGAAAGAAAAACACCTGTAAGGATCACATTCATTGATTCGAGTCAGGAAAGAGAGATAAATAACGACCTGTTCGGTCTATTGGTGGACATATCGCATGACATCTCAGGCATGTATGAGGGAAAGGGGAGCCAGAAAGGCATCCTTCTTTATCTTATGGAAGTAAAGACCGCCAGTCAGAAGATGATAGCTGAGCATTTCAACATAAAACCGGCATCTGTCAGTGAGACTGTGACAAAGCTTGAAAAAAACGGATATGTGGAGAAGGTCCAGAGCAGTGACGACAAGAGGTCATATAACATAAGCATAACAGGCAAGGGGGAGTCCTTTGCCAGAGATATAAGGATATCAAAGGCCGATAAGCAGAAAAGGCTGTTCAAAGGCCTTGAGAACGAAGAGAAGCTTCAGCTCATAGATATGCTGAAGAAAATGAGATAGAACGGGGGTATTGATATGAAAGTACTGATAATCAACGGCTCTCCGAGACAGGGCAGCAACACAGGTATAGCGCTCTCAGAGATGATAAACGTATTTCATGAAGAGGGCATCGAGACTGAAGTCATGGAGATAGGTAAAATGGACATCAGGAGCTGCATAGCATGTAATGCATGCTCCAAGCTCGGAAAATGTGTCTTCAATGATGCAGTCAACGAAGCAGCCGCAAAACTGGAAGAGGCTGATGGACTCGTGGTAGGGACACCTGTCTACTATGCAGCTGCAAATCCAACTGTAACTGCTTTTCTTACGAGACTCTTCTATTCCTCAAGATTCGATAAGACCATGAAGGTAGGAGCTGCCGTGGCAGTTGCAAGAAGGGGAGGTCTTACCTCTACTTTTGATGAGCTCAACAAGTTCTTTACCATCTCAGGTATGCCTGTTGCATCAAGCCAGTACTGGAATGGTGCCCATGGTACTTCTGCAGGCGAGGTAAGGGAAGACGGCGAAGGCCTTCAGATAATGAGGACTCTTGCCAGGAACATGAGCTTCCTGATAAAGAGCATAGCACTTGGAAAAGAAAAATACGGGCTTCCTGAAAAGGAAAAACGGATCGGGACAAATTTTGTCAGATAAATAAGGGGTAAAACAAATGCAAGGAAACAATGGAAACAGACCAGGCGGAAGAAAGAAGTTTACCGTCGGTGGCGGTACCGGAGTCAATAAACGTGGCGAAGGTCTCGGAACAGGCAAGGTAGGAAATGCAAATTATTCCGGCGGATCATC
>CACZNR010000179.1 GCA_902782475.1 uncultured Eubacteriales bacterium | reverse complement strand
GCAGGCGCAAAGGACATACTTGCAGGAAATGTGGAAAAGGAACCGCCAGAAAGGGCAGCACTGCCATCATATCTCATGAGGACAGGAAAGGTATCGTTTTACTATGGCAACAGATAACTATCTTTGTTCCCTCTGTCCGAGAGACTGTGGCAGGACCCGGGATCCCGATAACGGAAACGGCTATTGCCATATGCCATCTGTCCCAAGGGTATCACTTGCAAAGCTTCACTTCGGAGAGGAGCCATGCATCTCAGGCACAAAAGGCAGCGGTACCATATTCTTTACAGGATGTTCCCTTAAATGCATCTACTGCCAGAACAGTGAGATAAGCGGTAACGATATCGGCAGGGGAAAACCTGCTGATGCCAATGCACTGCGCAGGATCTATAAGGATCTTAAGGACAAGGGAGCCCACAACATCAATCTTGTAACTCCCACTCATTTTGCAGCAGAGATCGCAAGGTCCCTTGAGATCTCACCGGGAATACCTGTCTGCTACAATACCAGTGGCTACGAAAAGCCATCCTCCTTGGAGCTTTTGAGGGATAAGGTACAGATATATCTCACAGACTATAAATATGCCCTTAAAGGTCCGGCCTACAGATATTCGTCTGCTCCTGATTATCCGGATGTCATACTTGAAGCCCTTGACAGGATGTATGACCTTGTGGGAGACACAGAGTATGACAGCGACGGCATCCTTCAGAAGGGTATAATAATACGCCACCTCATACTTCCGGGGAACACTGACAACAGCCTGAAGGTCATCGATAATGTTGCTGAGTTTGCAAGGGACAAAAAGATCATATTCTCCCTTATGGCCCAGTACACTCCCCATGGATCCATAGAAAAATACCCGGAACTTCAGCGCTGCATAACAGAAGACGAATATGAAACTGTCACCCAGCATCTGTACTCTACCGGACTTGAAGAAGGATATGTACAGGATCTTTCTTCTGCAACAGATGAGTATCTGCCCAGTTTTGATATGTCCGGTGTTTAACAGGGTGTAAATACGTGGTATCTATATATATAATTTTGAGATCTGAGGTTTGAATAATGGAAGAAAGAGTATCATATACTCCAAAGGAACGGAAGAAATGGACATTCAGGCTAAGTGCCATCGAGGGTGTCTTCTGGTTCTCATTTGCAGCAGTCAACTACCTTACCGTTTACCTGGAGCATCTTGGGTTTTCAGTCAGTGAGGCCAGCCTCATCCAGTCAATAGGATCAGGCATCTCCATTGTTTCGACTCCGCTTGGAGGAACATTCGCCGATAAGCTGCGGTCATCAAGAAGAGCCCTGAACATATTCCTGATACTGGCAATAATCACTACCGCACTGATACCTCTTACATCAAACATAAAGCTCCTTGGCATACCTGTATGCATACTCTTTGTTGAGATAGGCATATTCTTCAGAGCTCCTACTTCCACCCTGATGGAAACTACCGTCATAAACGGATGCAGCAATTCAGGTTCATTCTACGGATTCGTAAGGATCTGGGGAAGTCTCCTGTACGTGGTGATGAACCTCATACTCGGAGCTGTGATAGTCGAAAAGAACTCATATCTTACTTTCTACATCTTCTCACTGACCATGATACCGGTGATATTCTTTGCCAATTCAGTGACTGAGATAACGGATGTCGGTTCTGCAAACAAGAAGCCCATGAAATTCAGGGAGATGCCTTTTGGGAAGCTTTTCTCAAATCCTTATTTCATAGCATACATGGTATTCTGCATACTTAACTACATTCCTCAGAACACCATAGGAGCATTCCTCCCGTATCTGCTTAAGGACATAGGGAGCAACATGGGATATATCGGCTATCTGCAGGCATACAGAGCAATATTCGAAGTGCCGCTGCTTCTTCTTTCGGGCTGGCTCGTCAAGAGGATGTCCTACAGGACCATGGTCATAATGTCTGCCCTGTTCTGGGCTTTGCAGGCACTGTTCTCCTATACCGTTAACTCTTTTGGCATGATGATACTTGTAATGACCCTATCCGGTATTGCCAGCGGATTCACCCAGGCAGGGTCAATAAGATTCATTCTCAGTCTTGCCCCTCCTGAACTTCAGGCAACGGCACAGACTCTTGTAAGCTCCACCACGGCAATAGCCGGGATATTCGGACACATCATAGGAGGCCTTCTCCTTGAGACCATGAACATCAAGGACTATTATGTGGTCTGTGGAATAGTCATGATGATAATAATAGGTCTTTACGCCCTAAGCTTCATATTCATAAGAAAAGTTCTGAGAAAAGAATTTGTGGACATGTCCAGGACATACTGATATAAAAAGGACTTCACTGCAGTACAGCGAAGTCCTTTTTGGTCTCTCGTGTCATTATCGTATCCTTCCCTCTCTTACCAGCATGGAAAGCACTCTTGTCTCCCTGTCTATCATCCGTCTGTCTTTTGGACCATGATCAGTCTTC
>CACZNR010000178.1 GCA_902782475.1 uncultured Eubacteriales bacterium | reverse complement strand
TGCAGGTATAACACTGGTATTCCTGCCGGCAGTATCAAGCTTCGTCATACCGAAACTTCTCGGTGGCGGAGATTATGTGCTCATAGGTAACCTTATTGAGATATACTTCCTGACAGCAGGAGACTGGAACTTCGGAAGTGCCATCTCCCTTATCATGGCGATAATAATAATAGTCTCCATGTGGCTGACCAAGAAGATAGACCGTAATCCGGGGGAGGAATAAGAGATGAAAAAGAAAAAAGGCTTCACTGATTTCCTTCAGAAATGGTATCTGCTCCTTATACTGCTGTTCGTATACATACCGATACTGTATGTGATAGTGTTCTCTTTCAACAGTACAAAATCCCTGACATCATTCAAGGGCTTTTCACTTCAGTGGTATGAGAACATGTTCAAGGACAAGACGATGCTGCAGTCCATCTACTATACGGTGATAGTTGCAGTCATATCGACTGTTGTTTCCACAATAGTCGGGACCATAACAGCGATAGGTCTTTCAAAGTCCAGAAAGATAATAAGGAACATAGTTCTGGAAGTTAACAACCTTCCTGTAATGAATCCGGATATAGTTACCGCAATAGGTCTCATGCTCCTCTTCATTACAGTGAACATAAAGCTGAGCCTTGTGACACTGATACTTGCTCACATCAGCTTCTCGATACCATATGTCATACTGACCATAATGCCAAAGTTAAGGCAGCTTGATGACAATGTGGCTGAGGCAGCGCTGGATCTTGGAGCAACTCCATGGCAGGCTCTTACTAAGGTCATTATCCCACAGATAATCCCTGCAATAATAAGCGGAGCTCTGATAGCATTCTCAATGTCATTTGACGACTTCGTCATATCATTCTTTACAGCAGGAGTGGGCATAAACAATATATCGATGTATGTGTACTCAATGAAGCGCTACAATCCAAGCGTTAACGCACTGTCTACACTTATAGTGGTGGTTATTACGATTATCCTTGTTCTGGTGAACATAATACCAGTTTTAAGAGATAGAAAATTAAGGAGGATGGAAGAAAATGAAAAGAATAGTTAGTCTTCTGATAGTTTTGGCACTGGCTTTTACTGTAGTTTCATGCACAAAAAAGTCTGAATTTGACCCTATCGCTGAATTTGGCAGTGATGTACTCAATGTTTACAACTGGGGTGAGTATATAGACAAAGAAGTACTTACCAGTTTTGAGAAAAAGTACAACGTAACGATCAATTACTCACTGTTTGAGTCCAATGAGGAAATGTATACAAAGCTCATGTCCGGTGTTTCATACGATATACTTGTTCCGTCAGATTATATGATAGAGAGACTTATAGCTGAGGATATGCTCCAGCCGATAGATAAGAGCGTTGTAACGAATCTTGATACACTTGACGATGCTGTCAAGAATCAGGCATGTGACCCTGATTTCACATACAGCGTACCTTATTTCTGGCAGAATGTTGGTATCGTATATGATTCAACAAAGATCTCACCGGAAGTCATGGAAGAAAAGGGATGGGATATATTCCTTGATTCACAGTACAAAGGTCATGTATATCTCTATGACTCAGAGAGAGACTCATTCATGATGGCATTCAAGGCCCTTGGTTATTCATGCAATACAGAAAACAACGAAGAGATCGATGCAGCATATGAGTGGCTGAGACGGGTAGACAAGGCAGTTGCTCCTGGCTATGTTACAGACGAGGTCATCGATGCCATGTCCAATGGAGACAAGTGGATAGCAGTAGTATACAGCGGTGATGCAACAGCTATACTTGAGGCAAATGAGGACATGAGATACTGTGCTCCTAAGCAGGGAACAAATATCTGCTGTGACTCAATGGTAATCCCAAAGAATGCAAACAATCCTAAGCTTGCCAATGTATTTATGAACTATATCCTTGAGTATGACAATCAGATTGACATATCCATAGAGGTTGGTTATACATCTCCTGTCAAGAAGGTAATGGAAGACCTTTCTGCAGAAGATGGTGAATTCTATCAGAATGAAGCATATCTGCCAAGAGCAGGATATGAACTGGATGAATTCTTCCATGACAACGAAGTGCTCAGGAAGAGACTGTCAGAGCTGTGGATAAAAGTTAAACTTCACAACTGATCAAAATACAGAATAGAGACTATCTTGGGGAGGTACTTTATAACGAGGTACCTCCTTTCCGTTTGGAGGCATTCCATTCTTCGATACACAGCAAGCAGGCAAACTGGCAAACAGTCTGGACCAGCAGTATTATCTTATCAATGAAGAAAAGAATCATTACTTTGTTCTCCTGACAGATGAACATATAATTGCCCGTAAACTGCCTGCTGAGATCACGGAAAAGAAGTTTGAGATAGGTGACAGGAAGTTCCAGGTAATGGGAAAAGTATGATAGGCACTGCAAAAAAAGACTCTTTTTGTGACAGATATTATCCTGCAGGACAGTTATAAATGAAAAGAACAGGTGTGACCGTAGTGGCCACGCCTGTTCATATCCCCTGAGCCGGTGATCATCCGCTCAGATCAGCCTTGCTTTTAAGGGAGTGTTTTGATTTTTATCATTCATTTGTATCAGAGACACCTGATGAAGTTGTCGTTGAACTTGTCATGTATGAATGGGAGCTGCTGTAATATGAATATTCATCATCGTCTATTATCTCTTCCTGAGGCTTTTCAAAAGTAGCGATCCCTGTGAATCCCCTTGGGATATACTGCTTGTTCTTCTGACCGGTTATATATACAGAACCGTCTTTCCTTATGCCGATGGTAAAATTGTTTCCGGCTTCTACAGCCACGACATCCGTCCATTCGCTGACATCACACTGACCATATGAATTGTTTCCTGTAGCGACAACCGTTCCATCCGGCTTAAGACCTACACTGTGTGCTTCTCCGCATGCTATATCGATTATATTTGACCATGATGAAACATTTGCTTCACCTTCTGTAGCAGGGAACCATCCTTCGGCATAGACAACATATCCGTCCTTTGTCAGTCCAAGCATGAAATTGGTAACGTCGCCCTTGACTATAGCCATGTTCTTCCATGTCTTTACTACATCTATAGTGGCCTGAGCCTTTTCTGTATAGCTGAACTGGGATGCATCGGGAACGGAAACTGTACCGTCTTCCTTTATTCCGAAGAGACCCATCTTGTCATAGATGCCTGTGATGTCGCCTGCAGTGAGTCGATCAAGGCTCTTCTTGTTGATCTGTGACAGGCTGTAGATTATGGTATCGTCATTCTGGTATCCGATAACGGAATTGTTGACTTTCTGCAGCCTCTTTATCTCTGTCCATGAGGATACGTCAGGAGCGGTAGTTCCTTCCTTATATGTATACTGTGCATAAGATACGGCACCATCAGTTCTTGCAGCCACGATATAATTGGACAGCATTTCTATGTTTTCAGCATTGCTTATGGCTATGTCCGGAAATGCTATCTGTGAATATTCCTGATAATAAACGTCCCCGTTGGGATCCCTTACTGCAAGATAGTCATTGTAAGTGCCCACGATAGAATCATATTTCTTTGAGGTCTCCATGAAGGATGCAAGCTCCTGAGCCAGCAACTCATCCGTGTTCTTGTAGCCTCTGGATCTTGTGAAGCATTCGATGGCCTTGAGATGGTCACCCTTGCCCATGCTGTTCTTGCCTCTGTTGTAGTTGATGAATGGCCCAAGGAACTTTACATATCCGATATAGAGTCCTGTAAACACTATTATCACGGCAGCAAGTACAGCAATGAGTTTTCTTACCATGTGCTTGCCCTTTGTGCTGTCTTTCTTTTCTGAACTTATCTTCTGTGAATCTATGAATTCACGGATCTGGGTTTCCTTTCCTATTGGGCTTGCAAGAAGTCTTTTGGCATTTCTGGTGTTACCGCGGAAATCCATCCTCTGGAACAGTATCTGATATATGAGCCAGTAGATCAGTATAAAAAGGATATACACAAAAATGAACAGATAGTATCCTACATGGCTGAGGCCGTTCTTTACAAGTGAAGAGAGAAGGAAAGCTGCTCCTACACTGATCAGTATGAAGAGCACTATTGAAAGGGTAATGAACAGCATCCTTCCGGTCTGATTCTTTCTTATGTATTTGAAAAGAAAATCACGGTCCTCCCTGTGTGAATCCCAGTAGCTCCTTATGGAGCTCTTTATGTCAGTTTTTCCGGAAGAGGTGATCTCCTGTCTGTTGTCTTTATTTTCCATATTCTATTCCGATTGATAGACCTTTCGTCTGTTATTTGTAAACATACGAATTAATTATAATCATATTTATAATATATAAAATAAGTTTAAAGGAAACATTTTGTAAATAAAAAGGAAGTGCATAAGCACTTCCCTGATATCTTTGTCTATCATCAAGCCTTGTTGTTGCAGCCTAAAACGTCTACGATCTTATGCTGAACCATCTTCTTGATTGCTGTTCTTCCATCTCCGAGATACTGTCTTGGATCGAAGTGTTCAGGATGGTCATTGAAGTGTTGACGGATGCTTGCTGTCATAGCAACTCTGAGGTCAGAGTCGATATTGATCTTGCATACAGCCATCTTAGCTGCCTTACGGAGCTGTTCTTCTGGGATACCGATAGCATCAGGCATCTTTCCGCCGTTCTCGTTGATGATCTTTACAAATTCCTGAGGAACTGAGGAAGCACCATGAAGAACGATAGGGAACTCAGGAAGACGCTTAGCAACTTCTTCGAGAATGTCAAAACGAAGTGGAGGCGGAACGAGGATTCCTCTCTCATCTCTTGTGCACTGAGCAGCTGTGAACTTGTAAGCACCATGGCTTGTTCCGATTGCGATAGCCAGTGAGTCAACACCTGTTCTTGTTACGAATTCTTCAACATCTTCAGGTCTTGTGTATGATGAATCTTCGGATTTTACCTTAACTTCATCTTCAACACCTGCGAGTGTTCCGAGCTCTGCTTCTACAACTACTCCATGATCATGAGCATAATCAACAACCTGCTTTGAAAGAGCAATATTGTCCTCAAATGACTTTGAAGAAGCATCGATCATAACGGATGTGAATCCACCATCGATACAGCTCTTGCAGAGTTCAAATGAATCACCATGGTCAAGATGAACTGCTACTGGAAGAGCAAATCCTGCATTCTGCTCAGCATCCTCGATAGCTGCTTCGATGAGCTTCATGAGGTATACATGCTTTGCATATGCACGAGCACCTTTGCTGACCTGAAGGATAAGAGGAGCATGTTCCTCTATTGCGGCATCAGCAATACCCTGGATGATCTCCATGTTGTTAACGTTGAAAGCACCAATAGCATATCCGCCATGATAAGCTTTTTTGAACATTTCCTTAGTTGTAACTAAAGGCATATATATATCCTCCTAATGTTTGATATTTACCAAAAGAATTATACACTATTTGAAAATCCTTTTAAACAGAAAAAACACGTTAAGTAGGGGATAAGGAGAATAAATTGGAAAGAGTTCGGGCAAAAAATAATTTGTGCTTTTGGTATGCTGAAAATACATAACTTTCTTGAAAATATCCATTGATATAATATATAATCTCTATGTATGACTAACAGTTAATTTTTTAGGTCTAAGACCTTAATATTTAGGAGGAATTTTACTATGGCAGTAAAAGTTGCAATCAACGGTTTTGGCCGTATTGGCCGTCTTGCTTTCAGACAGATGTTTGGAGCAGAGGGCTATGAAGTAGTAGCTATCAACGACCTTACAAGCCCAAAGATGTTAGCTCACTTACTGAAGTATGACTCAGCTCAGGGCAGATATGCTCATGCTGATCAGGTAACAGCAGGTGAAGATTCAATCACAGTATGCGGAAAAGAGATCAAGATCTATGCACAGGCTGATCCTACAACACTTCCTTGGAAGGATCTGGATGTAGATGTAGTACTGGAGTGCACAGGCTTCTTCACATCTAAGGAAAAGGCTTCAGCTCACATCAAGGCTGGTGCTAAGAAGGTAGTTATTTCAGCTCCTGCTGGAAACGACCTGCCAACAATCGTATACAATGTTAACCATAAGACATTGAAGCCAGAAGATACAGTTATCTCAGCTGCATCCTGCACAACAAACTGCCTGGCACCTATGGCTAAGGCTCTGAATGATCTCCGTCCTATCAAGGCCGGAATCATGTCAACAATCCATGCTTATACAGGCGACCAGATGACACTTGACGGCCCACAGAGAAAGGGAGACCTCAGAAGAAGCCGTGCTGCAGCTGTTAACATCGTTCCTAACTCAACAGGAGCTGCTAAGGCAATCGGTCTTGTTATCCCAGAACTGAACGGAAAGCTCATCGGATCTGCTCAGAGAGTACCAACACCTACAGGTTCAACAACAATCCTTGTTGCTGCAGTTGAAGGAAAGGTTACAAAGGAAGAGATCAATGCTGCTATGAAGGCTGCAAGCAATGAATCATTCGGATATACCGAAGAAGAACTCGTTTCATCTGATATCATCGGAATCACATATGGTTCATTATTCGATGCTACACAGACAATGGTTAACGATCTTGGAGACGGAAACACACTTGTACAGGTAGTTTCATGGTATGACAACGAGAACTCTTACACATCACAGATGGTAAGAACAATCAAGTACTTTGCTGAATTAAAGTAATTTAAAAGCTGAAGTATACAGGATGCCGGGTCTCATGATCCGGTATCTTTTTTTGCAGCAAAAAAAACAGTGTGCAGGAAATGCACACTGTTTAACTGTCATAATGTTTTTCGGTTCTATACTTTTAATTGGGGTCTAGGAAAAAATAAGAGACAATTTGGAATCAAC
>CACZNR010000177.1 GCA_902782475.1 uncultured Eubacteriales bacterium | reverse complement strand
CGTTTTGCAACGGGAATACCTTTTTCCTTTACGAATATCGTCATTTATGCTCTTTCGGCCGCATATATACCAAAGAAGAGGTATGGAGAAGGCATGGGATATATAGCTCTCGCCACCATACTTTCACAGGCCGCAGGTCCTACTCTTGGTACGTGGCTCCTTGAGATATCGGGATTTACTGTGACATTCGTGCTTGCAGGCGTATTTGCAATAATGAGTGCCGCAGTGGTATTCTTCATGTCATATCACGAGGAACCCCATGAAAGAAGGGCATTCCGTTTTAGGATATCTGAACTCATAGCTCCTGAGCTTCTTCTGTTCTCGTTCATAGCTGCTCTTTTCAGTACGGCCAACGGCCTTATAAGCACATTCCTGGTACTCATAGGAGATGAGAGGAACATCGAAGGCATAGCACTTTTCTTTACAGTATATTCAGTATTCATGGTGGCACTGAGACCTCTTGCAGGAAAGCTCCTGGACAAAAAGGGGATATATGTGATACTTGTTCCTTCCATAATACTTGCAGGAGCAGGACTATACTTCGTAGGTACAGGGACCACACTTCTCATGATGCTCACAGGAGGAGTATACAAGGCTTTCGGTCAAGGATCGGGAACCCCTTCCATCCAGGCTCACTGCATAAAGCAGGTGGATACAAAGCGTGCTGGTGTTGCTTCAAGCACATGCCAGATCGGTCAGCATATAGGAAACACAATAGCTCCGTGGCTCGGAGGCAAGGTTGTATCTTCATTTGGGTATGAAAAGACCTTTGTACTGATGGCGGTCCTTCTTACGGCACTTGGGATAGCTGCACTTCTTATTCAGAGATATGTTCTGGACAGAAGGCGTGGCAATAGTCAGTAAAGCCCTGCCATGATACAATTATCCATAGGAGGTATCCTTATATGAACTATTGGAACATTGCGTGCATAGTGGTTGCCCTTATCTCAGCCATATATCTCATATACATCGGCAAGAAAAGAGGATATACAGAGTTTTTTCTCGGTAACATCATAGTTCAGGGGATTTTCACACTGGGAGCATGGCTGGCACTTAAAAGTGTATTCCCGTCTTTCAAATATCTGCCGGTCATACTTGGCGCACTGAGCTTCATTTTTCCGCTCATCGGGACTGTCATGTCAGGAGCTCCTGAAAGGAAAGAGAAAAGGGAGCATGATGCACTTAAGGAAAAGATAAGGCAGGGGAAAAAATACCGTGACTTCCTGTCCTTCATCAAAGAGCATAAGGACGGCATAGGGGCAGTGACCTATGAAGGAGAGGTCCGCTATTCCGACAAATATCCACTTTTCGTGGAAAAAGAGGGCCATGATGAGATCACCATGGTATGGAATCCAAAACTGCAGTATCCAAACAGGTTTGCTGTAAGGGGTTTTGACACCAGGACCTTCTTTGTTCCAGAAAGGGACGAGAGGGAATGGACCTTCTTTGAACAGATGGCAATAAGGGAACTCATAGAGGAGGCTCTTCTTAAGATAGGTGATTTCCGTGCAGATTCTGAGGATCATATGTACATAAGGTCAAATCCACCTGCAAGGAAAAAGAAAGGGCTCAGGGATCCTTACTGAGGAACCTTTATATAACAGGCATTTTCGGTCTAAAACGATATGACCTTGGTGCTTTTTGACACCATAAATATAGTTCAGTACCTCCAGATAGTGTATACATAACTGGAGGTTTTGTATGTGTTCCGTGACAGGACCCCGGAGACATGGTCAAGCGTTTGAGATTTGAATTGGAGGAATATTTATGCTTGTAAGGATGAAGGACATATGCGATAAGGCATATGAAGGCAAGTATGGGGTACCTGCACTTCCTAACTGGAACGAAGTTCAGGTAAGGGCTACTATCGAAGCTGCGGATGCAACAAATTCACCGGTTATCTTTCTGACACTGAACAGATTCCCGAACTCAAAGGATATGATGGACTTGATAGCTAAGCTGGCAAAGGAGACACACGTACCTGTAGCACTCTGTCTCGACCACAGCGGTTCATTTGAGGACAGCATACTCGGCATCAGAAATGGTGTTACAGCCATCATGGTCGACAGATCTGAGAAGAGCTTTGAGCAGAATGTGGCAGAAGTAAGCGAACTTGAGAGGATAGCCCATGCAGTGGACGTCAGCATAGAGGCTGAGCTGGGACATGTAGGCTGGGGAGATCATTTTGACAATAATGACGCCTCACTTTTAACGGATCCTGAGGATGCAAGGAAGTTCTTTGAACTTACAAAGGTCGACGCTCTTGCAGTTGCTGTAGGAACTGCACACGGAGTATATTACGGAGAACCACATATAGATTTCGAAAGACTTAAGGACATAGATGCTGCATGCGGAAAGCCACTGGTACTTCACGGCGGATCAGGATCAGGAGACGATAACATCTCCAAGGCCTGCACGATGGGTATAACAAAGGTAAATATAGTTACAGACGTATTTGAGGAAACGCTCAAATACATAGGCACAGCAGATCTTGCAGGAAACAATGTAAAGAATCTGTACAGAGCATGCGAAGAAGCCACATTCAATTTTGTAAAGCATACATTTGAGATGACAGGCTGTATAGGAAAAACATGACGGTAACACAGCAAAAAGTCCCGGGATGATCTCCCGGGACTTTTTTCAATGGATCATATGATCATCACTGATATCTTACCTGTACTGAACCGAAGCTGATGTCACTTCTTATGATAAGCTCATATGCTGCATCAGGGTCAGGCTCTCCCTGAAGTGAGAATGCGGCGAAGGAATTCTCGGAAGATTTTGTGAGTTTTACATTGCGTGGCAGGATCAGTGTAAGGTTTCCGAAACTGTTATCTATCTCCAGAAGGCATCCTGCTGAGAATGTAGTCACTCTGGTAAGATCCACTGTATAGTCTCCGAAACTTGAATCTATCTCACCACCGTTAAAGGTCACACGGTCATAATCTACGGTTGCCGAGCCAAAATGCATATCAGCTGAAAGTCGGTCACCTTCGAATGAGATGTCAGATACAGGGGTATGATTACCACCTTTGTGCATATGATCTACATTTGCCGGACGCATGTTCCTCAGTATCGTACGGGCGAGGATCATGATGGCAAGTATAAGTACTATCACATACCATGGTATGGCGAT
>CACZNR010000176.1 GCA_902782475.1 uncultured Eubacteriales bacterium | reverse complement strand
TTGGGGACACAGTGATTCTTACTGTAATAAGAAATGGACAGCAATTTGCTATAGAAACGGTGCTGGGAAAAAATAAACTGTAGTTAGCAATACAGAGTCTGAAGAAAAGCAAGAGAATTCGTTCTACATGCGGAAGTAGCTCAAACGGCTACCTCTTTTTTATTTGTAAGAAAGAGAGGAAAACAATTATGGGAAGAACAACCAATGGCAATGTAACAAAGCCTGTTATTACGATGAAACGAGGAAAGACTACTTTTACAATTGGACTTTGTTTCAATGACAAGAGTAAAGAAACTCTGGACGACAGGATTAAAAAGCTAATAAGGAAGGAGGTGAGCAAGAACGATTGCTAAACCAATTTTTTTGTAGCACGATGCATTTTTTGTATTCAGAAACCTTGACGAAGGGGGAACTTCTTAAGGCTACGGGAAAGGTACTTGAAGACAATGGGTATGACATAAAGGTGCTGGACCTCATAAACATGGAAAAGAGCCATTGCTATAACCCTTTCTGCTATCTCAGAAATGACAATGATATCCAGAAACTCGTGACAAATATCTTTAAAAGTTCAAATCCGAAGGATAAGGGGAACAATGATCCTTTCTGGGACACCGCAGCTTCCATGCTGCTCCTGTCACTTATCTTCTATCTTCACTATGAGGCACCGGAGGAGGAACAGAACTTTGCCATGGTCATGGATCTTCTAAGGGCAGGAAACATAGAGGGGGACGATGACAGGAATGAGATGTCCATACTGGACAGACTGTTTGCTGAACTCTATGACGAAGATCCCGGTCACATCGCACTCAAGTATTACAGGAATTACCGCTCTGCAGGCACAAGGACACTTAAAAGCATACAGATAACACTGGCATCGAAACTTGAAAAATTCAATCTTGAGAGCGTCTCAAAGCTCACATCCACTGACGAACTGGGACTGGAAGAACTGGGAGAAAGGAAAAAGGCAGTTTTTGCACTGATCTCTGACACTGATCCTTCCTTCAACTTTCTGGTATCCATCCTTTATACACAGATGTTTCAGTCACTTTTCTACATGGCGGACTACAGATACGGAGGATCCCTCAAGGTGCCGGTCCATTTTCTCATGGATGAATTTGCAAACATCTCGATCCCCAATGAATTTGAGAGCATATTGTCAGTCATGAGATCAAGGGGCATATTCGTTTCCATAATAATCCAGAACATCTCCCAGCTTAAGGCGAGGTTTGAGAAGGAATGGGAGTCCATAACAGGGAACTGTGACTCCTTCCTGTATCTTGGAGGAAATGAGGAGGCGTCCCATAAATATGTGTCCCAGCTCCTTGGAAGGGAGACCATCGATGTAAGGACATACACCAGGAATATGGGCAGGAACGGCAGTTACACCCAGAACAATGCAGTCACCGGAAGGGATCTCATGTTCTCTTCCGAAGTCAGGGAACTTAATGAGGATGAATGCATCCTTTTTATCCGTGGAGAGGAGCCGGTCAAGGACAGAAAGTATGATCTTTCAAAACACAGGAACTACCACTATCTGGAAGACAGAAAGGATCAGTATGACCATGGTGGAAAAGCCGGCAGCGAGGGAAGCATCGAGGTACTGGGACAGAGATATGTGGAGGAAAAGGATGAAGACTATGAGAGCAGATACATGATCATCGAAGATATGGACGATGTCTTCAATGATGAGGACTTTTCAGAGATACTTCTATAAAGGGGGGGGGAAGAACGATGAAGAAAAAAATGATATGTCTGATGGCAGGGAGCTTGCTCCTTATGCCATCGCTGGTACTTGCAGAAAGCGACCCCGTAAGGATAATCAACAACCTTTCGGATTTTCTTTTCAGCCTCATAAGGGCTGTAGGGATGATACTTTTAGGATTTGGAGTAGTGCAGGTGGGTCTGTCACTTAAAAGCCATGACCCTTCACAGAGGGCAAACGGATTCATGACTCTGGCAGGAGGGCTTGTGATAACATTTGCAAAGGAGATATTGGCACTCATAACCGGATGAATGTTTAATGCGTCATGTGAAATCTGTTAAAATTATATGCGGAGGATGGATATGTGATATGGACAAGAGAACACTTATAAGAAGGATCATAAATTATGTCATATTTCT
>CACZNR010000175.1 GCA_902782475.1 uncultured Eubacteriales bacterium | reverse complement strand
TTCTGGTTTACTGACATATTATTCGATGTTGTTGTGATTATAATACATCTGCTCCGGAGTAACTCCGATCTTCTCTGCTATAACGGCTCTTATGAAGTCACAAACTGTCTGCATAACAGGATAGAATGCATCTGCATGTACCAGTCTTTCAACTTCTGTCATAACACCCTTTGTTGCCCTGTAGTCTCCGTTGGTATGGCTTGCATCAACGATATGGATCGTAAGGTCTGCCATCTCTTCGATAGGGGAACCTACAGCACCGCAGATAAGGCCTACCTTAGCGCCATGTGATTTTGCCTGCTGTGCGAAGAGCTGCATTGAAGCGGTTTTTCCAGATCCTGAACCGATAACAAGGATGTCGCCTTCATGTATTGAAGGAGTGGAGTTATCACCAACTATATGTGTATGGAGTCCGATCTGTGAGCAGTCCATAGAGAGCATCTTGATATTGTTTCCTGCACGTCCCCATCCTGCAACATATATCCTGTTTGCTGCGATGATAGCATCAGCCATTGCAAGGACTTCGTCCATGTTAACGTTTGTCAGAAGCTGCTTCTGATGTTCAGCAAGCTTCTCAAGTTCTTCAAAATAATTCATAATAAAATCCTTTCGTCTTTGAGATACATATATATTAACATATATGGAAAACAAAGTTGAAAAAAGTTGAAACAAAACTATTGACAGATGAAATGAAAGTGATATCATATACATGAAGGTCAAAGAAAGTCAAAGTCAAAGAAAAGAGGTGAAAGATAGTGGCTATATTGAGTGACAATATAGAAGAGTTCATTAAATCATTGTTGGATGAGTATGATGAGATGATAGAGATACAGCGTAATGAGCTGGCCAACTATTTTTCCTGTGCACCGTCACAGATCAACTATGTACTGGCTACAAGATTCTCACCTGAGAAAGGCTATTACATTGAGAGCAAGCGAGGAGGCGGAGGTTTCATTAAGCTTGTGAAGGTGCCTGCAGACCGTCATACACAGATACAGTCCTTATATGATGTGTATCTTAAAGGGGGACAGATATCCGAGAAGAAAGCAAATGACCTGTTAACGAATCTGAGATCCCTGGGATATATAAATGAAAAGGAAGAAAAACTGGCAGCATCCATGATATCAGACAGAGCTATCAAGATCCCGTCGAACATCAAGGATGTGATAAGGGCAAATATGCTGAGCGAGATGCTCAAAACATTGTTAGGGGAGGAATAAGACTATGTTATGCAATGACTGCGGAAAGAATGAAGCAACGATTCATTCCATCAATTATATAAACGGAGAAAAGAGCGAACTGCATGTATGTGCAGAATGTGCAAAGAATCATCCTGAACTCAATTTCGGTTTCAACAGCTTCGGCTTCAATGCACTTGAACCTACGGACCTGATCAAGAAGTTCTTCGGTCTTGGAAATGATTCTCTCATCGGCCAGATAGCAAATGAGATACACTGCAAGACCTGCAACAGTACATTAAGTGATTTCAACAAGACAGGGCTCTTTGGATGTCCAGACTGCTATGACACTTTTGCAGAAGAGATAATACCTGTACTTCAGAAGACCCAACCTGCAGTTTCACATAAGGGAAATGTGCCGGTGAACAAGGAACAGGATCCTGAAGACAAGGAAAAAGATGAAAAACTTCAGAGCCTTCAGGAGAAACTCAAGAAAATGATCTCTGAGGAAAAGTACGAAGAGGCAGCAAAGATCAGGGATGAGATCAAGGCAATGAAAGGTGAATAAATACTATGGCACAGTGGCTCAAGGACAATTCAAGTGACAGCGATATAGTTATCTCCACAAGGGCAAGGATAGCCAGAAATGTTTCAGGAATACCTTTTCCACATAAGATAAGGAATACTGATAAGGAGGAACTGGTAAAAAGACCGGCCATACAGAAATTCTGTTCAAATGGCTCTGATTTTATCCTGAAGGAAATGAAGGACCTTTCACAGAATGAAAGGAATGCCCTCGTGGAACAGCATGTAATAAGCAGGGATCTTGTCGGCAGGGATGACGGAGCTGTGATAACATCTCCGGACGGATCCATAAGCATAATGCTCATGGAAGAGGATCATTACAGGATCCAGTATCTGACAGGAGGATTCAATCCTGAAGAAGCCTATCAGGTGGCAGGCAATGTTGAAAAGATGCTCGGCAGCAGCGTTTCATACGCATATAACGACAGATTCGGTTATCTTACTGCATGTCCTACAAATCTTGGAACAGGACTCAGGATAGGTGTGATGATGCACCTCAAGGGCCACGTGCTGTCAAACAACATAAAGGATCTTCAAAGTGGGCTCGGTCGCCTTGGACTTACAATAAGGGGAGCCTATGGAGAAGGATCCACACCTATAGCAGACTGCTACCAGATATCGAACCAGGTTACACTTGGAATAAGTGAGCAGGAGATAGTGCAGAATATAAGGCAGTTTGTTGGTAGGCTGATTAATCAGGAAAGGGATGTAAGGAACATCCTGTACAAGAACAACAAGCTTGAGCTGGAAGACAGTGTATACAGGGCATACGGGATACTTAAGAATGCCAAGAAGATGTCTTCTGACGAAGCTAACAGATATCTGTCCACTCTTTCGTTTGGAGTAAGCCTTGGTATCATGAAACCATGCAGGGAAACTGATATATACAGGCTTATGATAGAGACCATGCCTGCGACACTGAGAAGGGAAGCAGAGACTGCTATCGAGAGAGACATCAGAAGGGCAGAGATAATACAGAAAGTTATTGATTAAGGAGGACATAGATTATGGATTATTTTGCTAATTTTACCGAAAGTGCAAGATCAGCTCTGGCTGAGGCAGCAGAGTATGCCAAGGAGCTGGGTCATAATTATGTTGGAACTGAGCATCTTCTGTACGGACTGGCTCAGGAAAATGATATTGCAGGTGATGTGCTCAATGAACAGGACATCACACCGGACAGGATAAATGAACTTATCCTGAAGGCTGTAGGCGAAGGGGATCATAACATTACTTCAGCCTTTGGCTACACTGCAAGAACAAAGACTATACTTGAATATTCGAGACGTTTTGCCAGGTCACTAAATGTGAACTATGTAGGCACAGAGCATCTTCTCCTTGCCATCATAAGAGAAGGTGAATGTCTTGCGAATAGGATACTGATTGAACTGGGATTCGATTTCCAGAAAGCACAGCAGGGACTTGTTGGCAAAGGAAAGAGATCATCTTCAGGCGGTTCAAGAAGTGGAAATACTCCTAAACTGGATAAATTTGGCAGAGACCTCACAGAGGCTGCAAAAAAGGGAGAGCTTGACCCTGTTATCGGTAGAGCAGACGAGATAAAGAGGATAAGCCAGATCCTTATAAGGAGAACAAAGAACAATCCTGTACTGATTGGTGAACCTGGTGTAGGTAAATCAGCCATAGTAGAGGGCCTTGCACAGCAGATCGCTGAAGGAAATGTGCCTGAGATGCTCAAGGACAAGAGAGTCATATCCCTTGATCTTGCAGGCATGATCGCAGGTGCAAAGTACAGAGGTGAATTCGAGGAAAGATTCAAGGATGCCCTGAATGAGATGGTAAAGGACGGAAACGTCGTGCTGTTCATCGATGAGCTTCATACCATAGTGGGAGCAGGCTCAGCAGAAGGTTCAATGGATGCTGCAAATATGTTGAAACCTATGCTTGCAAGAGGTGAACTGCAGATCATAGGTGCAACCACACTCGATGAATACAGACGTTATATCGAAAAGGATGCCGCTCTTGAAAGACGTTTCCAGCCGGTGCAGGTAGGTGAGCCTACAAAGGAGGAGACAGTTCAGATCCTCTTTGGATTAAGGGATAAGTATGAAGCTCACCATAAGCTGAAGATCACAGATGAAGCCCTCAAGGCTGCAGTGGAACTGTCATCAAGATATATCACTGACAGGTTCCTGCCGGACAAGGCCATAGACCTTATGGATGAGGCGGCTTCAAAGGTAAGGATATCCATGTTCCTGACACCTCCAGACATAAGAGACAAGGAGAAGGAACTTGAGAACATAAGAAATGAAAAGGAACAGGCCATAGGAAAACAGGACTTCGAGAAGGCTGCTGAACTCAGAGACAGGGAAAAACAGCTTGTCAAGGAGATAGATGAGATAAAGAATGATATCGATAAGGAAAGATCCCAGATAAAGGCTGAGGTCACCGAGGAAGATATCGCCGCCATAGTCTCCGACTGGACTCACATCCCTGTAAAGAAACTGACCGAGGATGAGGCACAGAAACTCATGCATCTTGAAGAGACGCTCCACAAGAGAGTCATCGGACAGGATGAGGCTGTTGAATCTGTTGCAAAGGCCATCAGAAGAGCAAGGGCAGGACTTAAGGATCCTAACAGACCAATAGGTTCATTCATATTCCTTGGACCTACAGGTGTAGGTAAGACAGAGCTTTCAAAGGCTTTGGCAGAGGCTGTATTCGGTGATGAAGAGGCCATTATAAGACTTGACATGTCTGAGTACATGGAAAAGCATACGGTGGCAAAACTCATCGGTTCACCTCCAGGATATGTAGGCTATGACGATGGCGGACAACTGACTGAAAAGGTAAGAAGGCAGCCATACAGTGTCATACTGCTGGATGAGATAGAAAAGGCACATCCTGATATATTCAACGTACTTCTTCAGGTACTGGACGATGGAAGGCTTACAGATTCCAAGGGCAAGACCGTTGACTTCAAGAACTGTATCATCATCATGACGTCCAACATCGGTACCGGAGTAGATGAGAAGAGGAACAGGATCGGATTCGGAGACAGTTCAAAGGACAGCGAACATACAGACATGAAGGAAAAGATGATGGCTTCACTTAAGGATTACTTCAGACCGGAGTTCCTGAACAGGATAGATGATATCATCGTATTCCACAAACTTGACGAAGACAATATCCATTCCATCGCAAGGCTGATGCTTGGGACGATCTCAAAGAGACTGGAGGAAAGGAACATCAAACTGTCCTATACGGATGAAGCAGTAAGCTTCCTTGCCAAGGCCGGATTCGATGAAGAGTACGGCGCAAGACCTCTAAGAAGGATACTTCAGCAGACGGTCGAGGACAAGCTCTCTGAAGAGATACTGGAAGGAAAGGTCCATTTCGGAGATTCAGTATGCTGCGATGTGGAGGATGATAAGATAGTCTTCAGAACACTGGAGCAGGAACAGAAGGAAGAACCTGAAAAGGTAGAAGAATAACTTTTTCGGCCATAATAAAGAAAGGAAGGTGTCAGATGATACCTTCCTTTTTCAAATGTTCAAGAAAGCTCTCGCAACCTTCCTTTATGTCCTGGTAAGTTTTTTCGAAATTACCTGTGTACCATGGGTCTGCGATGGCTCTTGGATGTTCTGAATAATCAAGGAACTGAATGATCTTTCCTTCGGGGTCGTTATCATAGAAACGGTACATATTGCGGATGTTCTCCTCGTCCATGCCGATAAGATAGTCAAAATCAAGATAATCAGCTTTAGTCATCCTTCTGGCACGTTTTCCGGAGCAGTCAATGCCGAGGGAATCAAGGATCCTCCTTGTACCGTGATGCACTCTGTTTCCTATCTCTTCGTAGGAAGTGGCAGCAGATTCGATATAAAAATGATCCTCAAGGCCTTTCTTTCTGACATAATCCCGGAATAGGAATTCGGCCATTGGAGATCTGCATATATTTCCATGACAGACAAATAGTATATTGAGGTTTCTCATGTAAGCTCCTTTGATCGTAAAACTGTGTCATATGTCTGTGTAATGACGTACGTGCAAAATAGTAACTGAAAAAGCAGAAATAGGCAAGTGCTCTGCAGTACCTGAACAAATCCGGGGCTGAACTTCACAGAATCACAAAAACTCTATATAATAGTAATGTTCACATAAATAAAAAGAGGACTATCATGCATCAGAAATATACAGAACTTGTAGATCATCTCAAACAATATGACAGAGTTGGAATATGTCTTTCGGGTGGCAGCAGTTCTGCGCTTGTAGCTATAGCAGCAGTTGAAGCCCTGGGGCAGGAGAATGTTGTGGCAATAACTGCAAATACGCCTTTCTTTACCGGAGAAGAGCTGCTTTCAAGCAAGGATCTCTGCAGAAGGCTTGGACTCAAGCTCCATATCCCGAATACAGATCTTCTTTCAAATGCCGCAGTTGTTATGAACGGACCGGACAGATGCTATCACTGCAAAAGATGCATAGTGGCAGCAATCAATAACGCAGCTATATCAATGGGCATCAAGGTGCTTCTGGACGGAAGCTGTGCTTCATCAAAAGACTTCGTAGTGCAGGAAGAACAGAATGAGAGAGCGTTGTCTGAGCTTGGTATACATTGCCCATTAAGGACAGTAGGCATTACCAGAAACGAAGTCAAGGATATCATGACAGAGCTCTCCATGGGTTATTATCTAAGACCTGAGAATGCATGTCTTGCCACAAGGATCCCATATGGTGAGCAGATATCGATAAAGAAGCTCAGATGGATAAGAGCAGCAGAAAATTACATCCGTTCACTCGGATACGGCATCGTAAGGGTAAGAGTAAGTCACGGAGCCGCACGTGTCGAGGTCGGTATCGAAGACCTTCCTGATATCCTGGAACAGAAGGATGAAGTTATAAATGAGCTTAAGGAAATGGGCTTCTTGGATGTTACGATAGATGAGGAAGGCTTCAAAAGAGAAGTAGCTTCCTGCCTGTGATGATCATGCAGTATCTTGTAACTTTTCTTGAAGGACTGGTCTCATTCATATCACCATGTGTCCTGCCGGTGATCCCGGTATATATTTCATTTATCTCCAGAGATACAAGAAAAAAGAACGAGGTATTCATAAGAGCACTTGGATTCGTTATGGGACTTTCCATAATATACATCACTCTTGGTTTTCTTTCAGGCGCAGTAGGTAGCCTGATCATCAGATACAGAAGAGTACTTAACATCATTACAGGTATCATCTGCATATTTCTGGCATTCGTGTATATGGACATCATCAAGATAAAGCTTTCCGGAAGAGCATATGAGGTCAATGTAAAAGGCTTCTTCAGTGCTTTTCTGTTCGGGATGCTGTTTTCCATAAATATAACACCATGTTCAGGTGCTTTTCTTGGATCTGCGATAATGATGGCTTCAAATTCTGCCACGGTGGTCAAGGGAGCACTGCTGCTCCTGTGTTATGCTCTTGGGCTTGCAATACCATTCATGGCTTTTGCTTTCTTCATATCATACATGGAAAATGCAGTTAAGTTTATCAAGAACAATTATGTAGTGATCAATAAGATCTGTGGTATAGGACTCATGATCATAGGAGTCCTTATGATACTGGGAGTATTCAAATGAAAAAGGGAGTTTTTATTGCTATAATCGCAGCACTGGTCGTGGCCATCACAGTCGGGATAATCGGATACAAGATCCTGTCCAAGGAAGTCGATGTGCCTGAGAATGAGACCGGGCAGAGAAAGAACATCTATGGTCAGATCACTGTACAGAATGATGACGATCAGGATGTGGTAATTGATTTTGAAAACAATCCAAAGCCTATGTTCGTAAACTTCTTCGCTACATGGTGTACTTTCTGCAAGGAAGAGATCCCCATGATCGAAGAAACATATGAAAAATATGGTGATAAGATAGACTTCGTGATGATAGACCTTACAGATGGCAAGGAAGAAACAAAGGATAAGGTCAGACAGTACATTAAGGAGAACGATCTGAGCTTCAAGATGTACTATGATGTCTACTATGACGGACTTGATACCTTTGGAGCCACATCGATACCTCTTACGGTCTGCATAGACGAAAACGGGAAAGAGGTGTTCCGAAAGACCGGAGCTCTTACAGAGCGTGAAATGAGCAAGATCCTGGAACTTCTGGGAGCTCAAGGATGACAGCGTTGGCCGTGCGTGAGCACGGCTTTTCCATATGATAGACATCATTATGATTTCAAAGCAAAAAAAAGAGCATCCATGCTGTTCTGCACATGGACGCTCCAATAATATGTAAATAAATCTCAGAACAATTCGTTTATTATCCGTAGACAGTCGTTCTCTCTGTCAGTCTCACAGTAGAATGTGAAAGTGTTGTCGATTATGGTAAACAGCATGACGTCGATATTAGCTATCTGCATGAGACTTGTGAACCTGTCGAGGATATTGCTGTCTATATGATCATTAGGTGAGTATACGGTGAACTTGCTAATGCCGTTCTGGATCATATATTCAGGATCCTGACTTGTTTTCCTTACACAGTTCTCGGCTGCCATGAGGTTTCCTGTCTTGACGGTAAAGGTGATATCCACTCTTCCCTGTGATGGAGAAGACTGTGATATATAGTTTACTTCGATCCTTTCCTTGTGGAGGTTTTCCATGAGCCTTGAAAGGTAGCTTATGGTACAGGATGCATCCTTTATGCTTATGACAGAAATGTTTGATTCCACCTTTGCCTTCGCTCTTGCTGTATCAGAAGCAATTATGTCCTGCATAGAATATAGACCAATGCCCTGCTGCAGTATGAAACGTGCTGCAGTAAGAGCTCCTTCGGCAAATACCTTTCTGC
>CACZNR010000174.1 GCA_902782475.1 uncultured Eubacteriales bacterium | reverse complement strand
TCCTGAAGCCATGGAGCTGTTTGAATGGTTCAAGGAACTCACCCTTAAGGAAGTACAGAAGATATATGATCTTCTGGATGTACACTTCGATTCATATGCCGGAGAATCATTCTATAACGACAAGATGCAGCCGGTCATAGACGAGCTTGAAGAAAAGGGACTGCTTAAGGACAGTGACGGCGCAAAAGTAGTGGATCTCGAAGACTACGGAATGCCTCCATGCCTCATAATCAAATCTGACGGAGCTACTCTTTATGCTACCAGAGACCTTGCCTGTGCCTTCTACAGAAAGAAGACATATGATTTCTACAAGAATCTCTATGTAGTTGCATATCAGCAGGATCTTCATTTCAGACAACTGTTCAAGGTCATAGAACTCATGGGATATGAATGGGCCAAGGATATGGAACACATAAAGTTTGGCATGGTGTCCATGACAGGTGGTTCCCTTTCTACCAGAAGCGGCCGTGTGATCTTCCTAGAAGATGTTCTGAAGCAGTCCATTGAAAAGGCCCAGAAGATTATAGAGGAGAAGAATCCTGGTCTTGAAAACAAGGAAGAAACAGCAAAGGATGTTGGCGTAGGAGCTCTCGTTTACAGCACCCTCTCCAACAGCAGGATAAAGGATATAGTATTTGACATAGACAAGATATTGAACTTTGACGGTGAGACAGGCCCTTATGTCCAGTATTCATACGCAAGAGCTAATTCTGTATTAAGAAAGGCTCCTGATCTGGACGGTGTAGAGCCTGATTACAAAGCATTGGATAATGCTCAGAGTTATCAGCTGGCTAAGCTTCTGGCGGATTTCCCTGGTGTAGTAATAGATGCAGCTGAGAAGTATGAACCATTCTTCATAACAAGGCACGTTACCCTTATAGCCCAGACTTTTAATAAATTCTATTATGACATAAGGATAATAGATGAGGACCCTAGCGCAACCAAAGCAAGGCTGGAACTTGTTGAAGCAACCGCAGCAGTAATAAAGATCGGACTTGGACTGCTTGGCATCCATGCTCCTGAACGTATGTAATATTAGAGGTACTGAAATGTTAGACATTAAATTTGTAAGAGAGAATCCTGAGATAGTTAAACAGAACATCAGGAACAAATTCCAGGACAGTAAACTTCCACTTGTTGATGAAGTCATCGCCCTTGACAGAGAGAACAGAGACATAAAGGGAGAAGTCGAAGCTCTTCGTGCCAAGAGGAACAGAGTCAGCAAAGAGATCGGAAAGCTCATGAAGGAAGGAAAAAGGGACGAGGCTGAATCAGTAAAGGCTGAGATGGCTGATGATGCCAGAAAGATCGATGAGCTGTCAGCCAGAGAAACCGAGGTCGAAGAGGAACTTCTCAAGAAGATGATGATCATCCCTAATATTATCGATCCTTCAGTTCCTATCGGTAAGGATGACAGTGAGAATGTTGAAGTACAGCGTTATGGCGAGCCTGTTGTACCGGATTTTGAGATCCCTTATCATACAGACATCATGGAAAGCTTCAACGGAATAGATCTTGATGCTGCAAGAAAAGTTGCAGGCAATGGTTTCTATTATCTCATGGGAGATATCGCAAGGCTTCATTCTGCAGTCATCTCATATGCACGTGATTTCATGATCAACCGTGGATTCACATACTGTGTACCACCTTTCATGATCAGAAGCAATGTCGTTACAGGTGTAATGAGTTTTGCCGAGATGGATTCAATGATGTACAAGATCGAAGGTGAGGATCTTTATCTTATCGGAACCAGTGAACATTCAATGATAGGTAAGTTCATTGATACCCTTAATCCTGAAGATTCACTTCCATATACACTGACAAGCTACAGCCCATGCTTCAGAAAAGAAAAAGGTGCTCACGGTATCGAGGAAAGAGGCGTTTACCGTATCCATCAGTTCGAGAAACAGGAAATGATAGTTATCTGTAAACCTGAGGACAGTAAGATGTGGTTTGACAAACTGTGGCAGAACACAGTTGATCTTTTCAGATCAATGGATATACCGGTAAGAACTCTTGAATGCTGTTCAGGAGACCTGGCAGACCTTAAAGTAAAGTCTATAGACGTGGAAGCCTGGTCACCAAGACAGAAGAAGTATTTTGAAGTAGGAAGCTGTTCAAATCTTGGAGATGCACAGGCAAGAAGACTCAAGATCCGTGTAAGAGGAGAAAACGGCAATTACTTTGCACACACTCTCAACAACACAGTTGTGGCTCCTCCAAGAATGCTCATCGCTTTTCTTGAAAACAACCTTCAGGAAGATGGTTCTGTACGCATCCCTGAAGTACTTCAGCCTTACATGGGTGGACAGAAACTGATAGAGAAAAAATAAAATACCAAAAAAGCTAAAGGCCAGCCAATCAAAGATTTTTGATTGACTGGCCTTTTTTCACATTTAATAATTCTCTTAAATATATAGCATCAGTGTTGTAAAGCCTAGAGCAACGAGATGCAGCTTATATGCTTTTAAAATATTATATGGAAAACATACTGATCCAGTATGACAAGGATACCCAATATGCATGTATATACTGCAAAACCATAGAGCTTATGCTTTTTCACTATGCTGATCAGGAGCTTGCCGGCAATATATCCTACAACTGCAGCAACTATCATTCCTATGATAGTCGGTGCGAGAAATATCTCTCCTGCCCCGTCCTTTATCATGTCATATCCCTGTTTCAGTCCGGAACCTAATATCACCGGTATGGACATAAGAGAAATAAATCTTGTTGCAAGATTCCTTTCCATCCTGCAGCTCAGGCTACCTGCCAGTGTGGATCCGGATCTGGATACTCCCGGAAGCATTGCAAAAGCCTGCATGATACCAACTTCCAAAGCCACAGGGAACGTGATGCTCTGTTTTGTAGTATATTTTGGAGCTTTGCGCTTATACAGGATCTCTGAAAGTACAAGAAGCACACTGGTCGTGATAAAACCAAAACCAAGGAACTCTCCCCCGAATGTGGACTCTATGAAATCATCAAATACTACACCAACTATTACAGCAGGTATCGTAGCTACTGCGAGGATCCATGTAAATCTTCCAAAGAGGTCCTTAAATATCTCTCTGACATCCGGCCAGAAAACTATGAACACTGCTGCCAGCGTTCCTACATGAAGCATAGTATCAAAAAACAGGAGATTTCCATCAATGCCAAGTATCTTCTGGGTCAGTACGAGATGACCACTGCTTGATACTGGGAGAAATTCTGTAAGTCCCTGGACTATACCAAGGATTATGGCTTCAATAATACTCATAATACTGTTTCCTTTTCACTTCTCTGATTTGCTTGTAAATTATAACACGGATCAACGTATTTTTGCGATGTTGTTATACATGGATAAATATATAAGCATTGAGGTCAAAAATACAAAATGATATAATGACAAGGCTGACCGGAATACAGTATCTGCGGTCAGTTCTTGAATGTCTTTCAGAAGGAGAAACTTTTGACATGAAATTAGGAGTAGTAGGACTGCCGAATGTCGGCAAGAGTTCTTTGTTCAATGCCATTACCAAGGCTGGTGCAGCAAGTGAGAATTATCCATTCTGTACCATTGAACCAAACGTCGGGATCGTAAGTGTTCCTGACAGCAGGCTTGATTATCTTGCCTCCATCTATCATCCGGAAAAATTCACCCCTGCTACCATTGAACTTGTAGATATTGCCGGACTCGTACGTGGTGCCAGCAAAGGCGAAGGACTCGGAAACAAATTCCTTTCACATATAAGAGAAGTTGATGCGATACTGCAGGTCGTCAGATGTTTTGAAGACGAGAACATAGTGCACGTGGATGGTACCATAGACCCTGTACGCGATGTGGAGACCATAAATTTTGAGCTTATATTTGCAGACATGGAGACTGTTCAGAAGAGACTTGTCAAATCCGAAAAAGCTGCAAAGGGTGGCAATAAGGAAGCAAAGACCGAGTTTGAAGTATCAAAGAAGATATACTCTGCTCTTGAAAATGGTACTCCGGTAAGAGCTATGGAATTTACAGATGAAGAAAAGCCTTTTGTACATGATATGTTCCTTCTCACTGAAAAGCCAGTGCTGTATGTTGCAAACATCTCTGAGGATGATATCGCGAAGCCCGATACAGATATTCCTCTTCTCAAACAACTAATCGACTATGCTGCAAAGGATAAGACAGAAGTCCTGAGGATCTGCGTAAAAGTTGAAGAAGAGCTTTCTTCCCTGGACCCTGAGGAAAAGCAGATGTTTGCAGAAGAACTTGGCATGGAGGAATCGGGTATAGATACACTCATAAGGAAGTCATATGAGCTTCTTGGTCTCATAAGCTATCTGACAGCAGGTACCCCTGAAGTCCGTGCATGGACCATAACAAGGGGAACGAAGGCACCTCAGGCTGCAGGAAAGATCCACAGTGACTTTGAACGTGGCTTCATTAGAGCAGAAGTAATTGCATTTGATCAGTTCAAGGAACTCGGAGGAAGCATGACACTTGCAAAGGAAAAGGGACTGATCCGTTCCGAAGGAAAGGATTACGTCATGCAGGATGGAGATATAGTCCTTTTCAGGTTCAATGTGTGATATTTGAAGAATGTAACAAAGCAGACACGCACCATGTCTGCTTTGTTATTCCTGTATCCCATATTTTGAAATGACCCTTCTGAGCTTCCTGATGAACGAAGGGCCAAAGAGCCACAGGAAGAAAACTGTGGACAGGCCATGCATCACATTTGCAGGTATGGCCCTTGCATAAACAGCAAGTATGCTCAGAAGACTGCTTCCCTCATCAAGGAATATTATCGTACTTCCCTCCACCAGTAAGCCATAAATGAAGCAGCCGCAAACAAATCCCAATGCACAGAGATAAGGTCTTCTTGTTATCTTCTCACTGTTCCTGAAAAGACCTGCCACAAAACCTATTGTCCCGAATGAGATCATCTGGAATGGTGTCCATACCCCCTGAGTGAATACCATGTTCGACACAAATGCCGATGATGCCCCGACCAGGAACCCCACATCAGGTCCCAGGCATATCCCTGTCACTATTATGATGGCAGTCATTGGCTTGAACTGGGGAAGCACATAAAAAATGACTCTTCCTGCCACTGCCACAGCGATCATGACTGCAGAAAGAACGATATCCCTGAGTTTTGGCTTTTTGAACTCAAAACCGGCAAAGCAAAGTATGAGCGTGCTTATTATTATCAGCATGCTCCCCAGCATGAACTGTTTCTGAAAGAAGAACATCCACAGAAACAGCAACGTCATATTTACTGTTATCACAAGTATAGATATGATGTTTTTCCTTATCATGCCTTCTTCAATGCTCCCATCAGTTCCTCTTTATTTATGATGAACCTGTTCCTGTTCCGGATGAGCCTGTTGACAGGAGTCGTATAATAAGTGTTTCCGGAGAAAAAGTGATGGACATCATTATCCATTGTGAGTTCTCCGTTAAACAGCATCCCTACCCTGTCTGATATCCTTGCACAGAACTCGAGGTCATGGGAAACTATGAGTATCGTATGACCTTTCCCTGCCAGCTTTTCCAGTATGTTCAGGAATCTCTCTTTAAAGCTCACATCAAGATTCTTGGTCGGTTCATCCAGAAGGAGGACATCTCCATCAACTAGATACAGTATCGCAAGAGCCAGTTTCTGCTGTTCTCCTCCGGACAGGTCGAAAGGATGCCTGTTTCTTACATTATCAAGTTCAAATATATCATACACGTCCCTGACAGTCTGCTCTGTGCAGTATCCTTTAAGTTCCTCCTCCACCGAATCAGCCTTGAACAGAGTCTCAACGTTCTGTGGAAGCATCCTCACGGAGCCCCCTCTGCTGACTATCTTTCCATACTGGACCCTCTCCACACCTGCAATGCATCTGAGCAGGGTGGATTTACCTGATCCGTTACCTCCGACCACAGACACTATCTCACCTTTTCCAAGCTCAAGACATACGCTGTCAAGGATATCCTTGCCATGTCTTTCATATCTTTTGGTCACATCCTTGACCTTTATCACGCTCTGTTTTTCATCCGTGCCGTTCTCATAGGAAAAATCCCCTACAGTATACCGGTCCGTCAGTTTTGCCGCTGCTTTCAATGTCAGTGGAAAATCATTTCCTTCTGACAATGATGCACATATTGATGTAACAGAAGGAAGAAAATCCCTGTAGCGTTCATCCAGTCCAAATATCGCCCGAAGTACGATTTCCGGTCTGCCTTCTGCCACGATCCTGCCCCTGTCCATGAAGACTGCTCTGTCAGAGATCGAAAGAAGCTCATCAAGCCTGTGTTCACATATGATCACAGTGATATTCAGTTCATCATTGAGCTTTTTCAGCAGATCGATAAAGTGCTCCTGGGATGTGCTGTCCAGCTGTGAGATAGGCTCATCCAGCAGCAGGAGATCTGGTCTCAGTGCGATTACGGATGCAAGATTGAGGATCTGCTTTTCTCCACCTGAAAGAGTATCAACTTTTCTGTCTATCCAGCCCTGTAT
>CACZNR010000173.1 GCA_902782475.1 uncultured Eubacteriales bacterium | reverse complement strand
TGACGGAAAGGTGATGCTTGGTGACATAGAGAGCCTTAAGGATATGGACTGGAACTTTTTGAAGGAGCGTGTGGGGTCTGAGAAACTAAGGAAACTGTTTACGGGCTCTGAGCTCATCCTGTTCTCAAACTGGAGCGGACTCATACATTCAAATGAAATGCTTTCCGGCATATGTGAAGAGATCCTGCCCCTCCCGAAGATGAAGGACAGGATTTTCATGTTCGATCTGGCAGATCCCTCCGGCAGGACTGAAAAGGAACTGGATACGCTTTTTTCATATATGAAGAGGTTCGCCGGGACCTGTCATGTGATACTTGGACTCAATGAAAAGGAATTCAGGATAGTTGCAGCTAAGGCATACGGCAGGGAAGTGAACTGCAGCGAAGACGTCCTCATGGGATTAAAGGAGAAACTTGGAATACAGGAGATAGTGGTCCATGGACTTGACTATGCCATGACGACAGCGTTTTCCACATGCTGTGCAGAAGGAAGATTCGTGCAGGATCCATGCATAGTCACAGGCGGAGGGGACAATTTCAACGCGGGGTATATCCTTGGAAAACTTGCCGGTCTTGAACCGGAGGAGTGTGCGTTAACAGGTAATATCAGCAGCTACATATATGTCAGATACGGCAGGAATGCGACCATAGATGACATACTGGCTGAGATATATAAATCAATAATTGAACGAAGAGAGAGGAGATCAAAGATGGAAGAATTGAATGTTTATGAACGTGATATCCTGGCTCAGCCTGAGGATATGAGAAGGGCTTTTGAGTTCTACAGAAAAGAGGGCTATTACGACAGGATGCTGGGCATCGATGCGGGTAAATACAGCAAGATCATATTCACAGGCATCGGGAGCTCATATTCATCATGCATAAATATCAGCAGGGCAATGGAGAATGCAGGATATAACACAGCTCTTGCAGTCACCAGTGATCTTGTATATTACCAGATGGACATGATAGACAAGGACAGCCTTGTGGTAGCTGTATCACAGTCAGGAGAGAGCGGTGAGATAGTAAGCCTCATAGAAAGACTGGATCCTGAAGTAAAGATGATAAGCATCACAAACGATCCTTCTTCAACTCTGGCAAAAAGAGGAACCGAGACCTTCCTGCTCCACGTGAACGGTGAGCTGGCAGTGAGCACAAGGACTTATCTGTCTTCACTCATACTTCAGTACATGCTCAAGAATGCACTTCTTGGAGAGAAGAAGGAAAAAGTGTACAAAGAGATAGAAAAGGCCATCGAATATCTTGATGAGACTGTTTCATCCTTCTTTGACATGCAGTTCGAGATGGAATCAGTCATAGGTTTTCCTGGACACCTCGAGATAATAGGAAGAGGATGGAGCTATCAGACAGTTGATGCCGGAAGCCTCTTTACAAAGGAAGTGGCAAAGTATCCTACAGTAGGATTTGAAGGAGCCCAGTTCAGGCACGGACCATTTGAGATGGTGGTCTATGATTTTGCCGGCATCATATTTGCTCCGCAGGGCCCGGGCTCAGACATGCAGCTGAACCTTGCAAGGGATCTGGCAGCAAGAGGTGCAAGGATCGCCCTTATAACTGACAGGGAAGATATTGAGAACGAGAACGGGATCCTGGTCATAAGGCAGAAGTATGCAAATGAGTTCTTTGCACCTCTTTCACAGATAGTTCCCGTACAGTGCTTCGGAGACTATATGGCAAAGAGCAGAGGCATAAAAGTCGGCGAATTCATATACGGGACCAAGGTCACGGTCATACAGTAACAGAGAATGAAGCATCATTTTTCCTTATGATGTATAATAATAAAAAAACGGAAGGGGATGTTCCTCATGAAAAGATCAGAGATAAATAAGATCATAAAGGAAATGGAGCAGCTGATAAAGGAGAATGGATTCCATCTTCCTCCTTTCTGCAACTGGACTCCTGAGGAATGGAAAACAAAGGGTCATGAATATGACGAGATACGTGATAACATGCTTGGATGGGATATCACAGACTATGGTCTGGGAAATTTCGATAAGGTCGGATTCGGACTTATCACGCTGAGAAACGGCAATCAGCACAATCCAAAGTATAAGAAGGTATATGCAGAGAAACTTCTGTTCTTAAGGGATGACATGATGGCTCCTATGCATTTCCACTGGATAAAGAGCGAAGACATCATCAACCGTGGTGGCGGCACACTGCTCATCAAGGTATATAACGATGACGGAGAAGGTGGATTTGCTGATACGGATGTCCTGGTTAACAGTGACGGAAGAAGCTACTATGTTCCTGCAGGGACCATGGTAAGACTTGAGCCGGGACAGAGCATTACGCTGTGGCCACACCAGTATCATGAATTCCATGTTGTTGAGGGAAGCGGATCAGTGCTCATAGGAGAAGTCTCCATGTGCAATGATGACAACACTGACAACAGATTCTATGATCCGATAGGTCGTTTCCCGAAGATCGAGGAGGATGAACCTGCATACAGGCTCCTTTGCTTCGAATATCCGGAAGCTCAGGACTGATCAAAAGAAGGAGAGGTTATTTATGTTTAAGATCTACGGCAGCAAGATGTGCCCTGACTGCATCAATGTCAAATACAATTTTGACAAGTATGGCATAGAATATGAATTCATCGATATCAATGAGAGCCTCAGGAACCTCAAGGTGTTTCTGGGCTACAGGGATAAGCTACCTGTATTCGATCACTGCAAAGAGATAGGCGACATCGGTCTTCCGGCTCTTGTAAAGGAAGACGGTGAAGTATTCCTTTCATGGGAAAAGTATCTGGAAGAGAAAGGTCTTGAAGTGGTATACCCCGGTGAGAACAGCGCAGGGGAAGCATGCAGCATTGACAGAAAAGGTTGCTGATATCCATGAAGGAAGAGAGCAGAAAGGAACTTCTTAAAACCGTAAAATTCGGATTGTTCTCAATATCTGCAGGTGTGATCCAGATAGTGGCTTTCACGTTGCTGGATGCACTGACGAGCTGGACCTACTGGCCAAAGTACCTCATATCACTGGTACTTTCAGTGCTTTGGAATTTTACGCTCAACAGGAAGTTTACATTCAAATCGTCAAGCAATATGCCTGTGGCAATGTTCAAGGTCTTCCTGTATTACCTTGTATTTACACCTCTGTCAACGGTGTTCGGTCAGTTCCTGACCGAAAGGTGTCATATAAATGAGTTCCTCGTGACAGCGATCAATATGATAATCAATTTCGTCACGGAATATCTTTATGACAAGTACATCGTTTTCAGGGATGCAAAGGAAGATGAGGAAACTCAGGATTTGCAACAGGACAGCAGGATGATAAAATAGAGTTTAAGAATGTTATGCAACCGCAGAGGTTGTGGTAATTCTGTTTATGGGGGAATTTATAAAATGAAGTTAGTATTGCTTATCGTACAGACAAAAGATGCTAAAGCATTGCAGAAAGGACTCGTTGAAAACAAGTTTCAGAGTACCAGATTGACATCATCAGGCGGATTCCTTAGAGAAGGGAATGCCACCTATATGCTTGGTGTCGACGATGACAGACTTGAAGATCTGTTTGAAGTAGTGAAAGAGAACTGCAAGACCAGGACTGAGCTCATCAATGTTGGCAGCATAGACATGCCTTACCAGCCACTTGAAGTAAGAGTTGGAGGAGCAGTCTGTTTCGTACTTGAGATGGAGAGAATGGAAAGATTCTAAGAGATATCCATATAGAAGCCGGGCTTACTGAACTGACCCCCAAAAGTTGGACCAAGAATCTAACTAGAGGAGGTCAGTTTTGTTATGGAAAAGTATAGTTTTGAATTTAAGATGAGAGTAGTCAAGGAGTATTTAGACGGACAAGGAGGATATAGAGATCTTTCAAAGAAACATGG
>CACZNR010000172.1 GCA_902782475.1 uncultured Eubacteriales bacterium | reverse complement strand
TACGACAGGATCCACGGATACATTGCTTCACATCACCTTTACGGAAAACGCTTCAAGGCCTGGGTATCAGGATACTCAAGGGCCGCAGCAGTATCAAACATACTCGGCACAAAGCTCGTGGATGACGACCTTTTCGAGGAAAAGGACGTATTCTGCTATACCTTTGCCACTCCGCGTACCACAAGGGATGTAAAGAGGGGCGAATACAAGAACATATTCAATATCTGCGGCAAGATGGACCCTGTGACCCAGGTGCCTTTTGCAGACTGGGGATACGGGAGATTCGGAACCACCCTCTACACTCCTTCACAGGAGACTGACAGCAACTACATGGAGCTGGCAACTGAAGCCGACAAGGCCTATCAGAAGGCTGAAGGGTTGAACTTCTGGAACAATGTGGAATGGGACACGAAGCTTAGGCTTCTTCTTAACTATCTCATAAAGCTGTGCCCTACTGCTGAAGTCTATTCCGCCCAGATGCAGAAGAACATCGTGAATATCCTGGCTGACAAGTCCATATCGAATATAATGACACAGCTCATGGAGATAGCCGAGAACAAGGAACTCATAAATGAAGAGAATCAGGATGAAGCCAACAGTCTTCTTACATTTCTCTCTTATACCATATACAACTATTTCACTCAGTCTGACATCGATGCCAAGTATCGTAATGAGAAGGCTTCGGCCATGGCAAACCTTGTGCACGAACACATGCCTGACGTATATCTTGCATGGCTCTATGCCAGCGATGATCCCACAAAACTTTACAGTGAGAACATGAATTACCTTAGGATAGTCATAGCAGGAAATGCTGATGTTGCCGTTTATGGCGGAGAGAATCACGGCACTCTGATAAAGGCAATGGACTCCCACGGAAAAGAACTTGCAGAGTTCTCAAAGGACGGAACAGCTACCGATACCAGCACAAACGGATCCATTTTCATGGGCCGTAAGAGGTCTTCCACTATTATCCTTCTTCCTCAGGACGAAGAATATCTTCTGGCCATCACCTCCAACAGGGACCAGAAAGTGGAAGTGCACAGCATAAAGCTCCTGTCCGGACGTACAAACGGCAGATTTTCAAAGCTCAACTACATAAACATGAATAAAGGACAGACTGAGACAATACTCTCAACCAGGTACGGGGATCTGGATGGCGGAGACATAGTCGTCGGAGATACCTTCGACATAGTGGACATCTCGGGAAACAGCACCACTGACTATGCCCTGTCCCTTGAGAGGAACAACATTCTTAACCTTAACTGGAGACAGATGGTGATGATCGCCTTCTCTCTCCCGGTGATCCTTATCTGCCTTTTAGGCATGTTCGTTGCATGGATGGCAGGAGGAGCCGTATTAATGCGTCAGAGAAGACGCGGTGTGGTGGAAAAGAATGTAAGATACGACAAGAGACCTGCATTCTTCATATTTGCCATAATAGCCCTGTTCATGATGCAGGAGGTACTGTTCTGGCTCATGCCTCAGTATCTCATGGAAAGATCCATAATAAAGGCCCTCATTGGAATCTGTCTGCTGGCACTCTGTTATCAGGGATACAACCGTCAGCCTTCTAAGCTGTCACTGGCACTTCTCTTCTCACTCATAGTATTCGTTGCAGCTGACATAATAATCAACTTCAACTTCGGTCTTGCAATGGCACTCTTCGCTCTTGGACATGTGATACTTGCCATAAACTTCATGCTCTTTGACAGACCTGAAAAGTGGCAGTGGGTATTCTGGATCATAGCTTCCCTCATCGCAGTAACAGCCATCTATTTCATCGCAACGCCGCTTGGAGACATAAGGTATCCTATGATGGGCTATGGAGTAATACTTATGATGCTCTTTACGATGTCACTGACACTTCCAAAGAAGATAAGGATAGGATCCATACTGTTCCTGATCTCGGATGTATTCCTGTTCGTAAATGAGATAAGGAATGCTTCCCTGTTCAGCCACATACTTGCACTGGGGATCTTCTACATCTCACTTGGATGCTATGCATACGGAACAAGATTCAAGGTCACCAAGGTCATTGAGGAAAGACCGGATGACGATGATGACGACAACGTCCGTTCAACTGAACTTGTATTCTAAATCTTAAAGCATATATGAAAATTCCGGCTCATATTGAGGTGACCCCAAAAAGTCAGACTTTTGCTCCGGCGAAAAATCGCCGGGGTTTTTCTATGCAGCAAGCATCTATTTTCGGTATTCAATCGGGCTCATGTACCCAAGAGATGCCTTGCCGCGTTTCTCGTTATATGAAAGCATATCTGTCTACAAGAATAATATATGGTGTTAGAATAAGCCAACTGCAATGTATATTCACTCCATGCAACACAATGCACATACATTTATATGTTTTAAAGTTTAACAGAGCTCCAAAGGATTTATACTAAATCTATAGAAGTTCATTTAAGGAGATGTGCCGACATGGATGATAACAATACTATTGGTCAATACATCAACAGGTATAGAAAAGAATTGTCTCTAACACAATCACAGCTGGCTGAAATGATTAATGTAACTCCCCAGGCAATATCCAAATGGGAGAAGGGTGGAAGTCCGGATGCTTCCATACTTCCAAGGATAGCATCTGCCCTCAATGTAAGCATAGATGATCTGTTCGGAATCCATGACAAGCCAGCATCCGGAAAGGATACCATTATTGAAGCAGTGACCTCCTTCATACAGAACAAGGATACAAAGGAGCAGATCTCTTCCATAATCGACCTTGCATTTATCGCACTGATCTCTACCTCTGACAATCCTCT
>CACZNR010000171.1 GCA_902782475.1 uncultured Eubacteriales bacterium | reverse complement strand
TCAAGGTCATAGCTCAGCTCATCGATCTGGTAGTAGGCATCGCTGAGTATCTTCTCTATCTCAGCATACTTTTCATTGTATGAGGATATCCTGGACATCTCATGCATGGCATCATAGAGGCTCTCCTTTGCCCCGCCGTCACCTGAGACTGATTCCTTTGCAGAATAGAGATGTGTGGCTATCTTTTCAGCATTGAGCATTATGTCACGCTCGGATTCAAGCTCGTCATCCTCACCCGGTTCCAGTTCATATCTCTCTATCTCTTCGATCTGGTAGGTGTAGATGTCAAGGAGCCTTGCCTTGTCCTTCTCTTCCTTTTTGAGATCCTCTATCCTCTTTTTCGTATCGGCATATACTACAAAAACTTTCCTGACTTCTTCCCTGAGGGGATCTATCTCCTCATGTCCGAATTCATCTATGAGCCTTAAATGATAGCTCTCATCCAGCAGCCCTATGTTATCGTTCTGACCGCAAATGTCCACATACATGCTCATTATGTCCCTCAGAACTGAGAGGCTCACGAGCTGGCCGTTTATCCTGCAGACATTCTTTCCGCTGGATGAAAGCTCTCTTGAAACTATCATCTCGTTTCCGTTGTCTTCGATGCCGTAACCTGCAAGGATATGTGAGATATCCATGTCCTTGAATGTCACCAGGGCCTCCACCCTGGCACTCTCCTCTCCTGCCCTTATAAGATCCCTGTCAGCACGGGAACCCAGTATCAGGTTCACTGAATCCACGATTATGGACTTTCCTGCACCTGTTTCACCGGAAAGTACGTTGAATCCCTCTGACAGTTCTATCCTCAAAGAAGAGATGAGAGCTATATTTTTTATGGACAGCTCACTTATCATTGTCTTATTCCCTCATAAGTGCACGGAGCTTACTCATTACAGCGTCCTGTGCATGTTCCTCGACTACAAGGAATACAGTATTGTCTCCTGCAAGACTTCCCACTATCTCATCAAGACCGAAATTGTCTATGGCCTCACCTGCTGCAGGACCACTTCCTGAGAGAGTATTGACGATAATGATGTTGCCTGATGACTTCAGTGAGACTGTGACTTCCCTGAATATCCTTTCCATCCTCTCCTGCGTAAGAATGCTTGAAGATTCATTGTAGGCATACTTGTATACACCTCTCTCGGCCTGTACCTTGATAAGGTGAAGTTCCTTGATATCACGGGATACAGTTGCCTGTGTCACCTTGAATCCTCTTTCATTAAGCTTACGGCCCAGCTCTTCCTGAGTCTCAACATTCTCACTGCTGATTATGTCAAGAAGTGCCTTCTGTCTGTCGTTTTTCATAAACTACCTCTTTTTACTGCCATTCAGCCAGTTTTTCCCTCAACAGAGTATAGAAACCCTTGTTCCCTGTCCTTGCGAACTTAGCCCTGAAGGGAGCCTCCTCCACAAGGATCCTGTTATTATTGTGAAGTTCCACATATTCCTGACCATCCAGTATTATTGTGGAATCATCATTCTGAGTAAGATTTGTGATGGTTATTACGTCCTTTCCTCCAACGATATAGTTCCTTGAAAGAAGTGAATGCGGACATAATGGTGTAATGAGCTTGACCTCTTCAGTAGGAGCTATCACAGGGCCTCCTGCTGAAAGTGAGTATGCTGTAGATCCTGTGGGAGTGGAGACTATCACTCCGTCACATCTGTAGGTGCATACGTCTTCCCCATTTATCTCAACCTTTAGATTTATCATCCTTATCTTGTTTTTCTGGGATATCATTACCTCGTTCATGGCATATCCCACAAGTTCAGTGCTTCCGAATCCGTTCTCAACGGATATCTTAAGAAGCATCCTCTTCTCGATGCGTGCCCTGCCTTCCAGTATCTGAAGTATGGCTCCATCGAGGTTATCCATGTCACTGTCCAGAAGGAATCCGAGTCTTCCGAGATTCACCCCAAGAAGGAGCACATCGTCCTTGGCGAACCTTCTTGCAGCACCAAGCATGGTGCCGTCACCTCCGAGGACTATGACACAGTCAATATTCCCGTCAATATATTTTTCTTCGGAAAGGCCTTT
>CACZNR010000170.1 GCA_902782475.1 uncultured Eubacteriales bacterium | reverse complement strand
CCTGAGGAAGTCCTTTATGATGAGCCGGGATCAAATATCATTTTCAGGGAGGCAGAGCAATGAGAAATAAAGATGTTGTCATTGTAGGCGGTGGTTCAGCAGGTCTTGCTGCTGCCATTGAGCTGAAGGAAAACGGTATAGATGATATCCTGATAATTGAAAAGGGAACTGAGACGGGAGGTATCCTTAATCAGTGTATACATAACGGATTCGGACTCCATGAGTTCGGTGAAGAGCTTTCGGGACCTCAGTATGCTGAGAGGTTCACAAGAAAGGCACGGGAGCTTGGAATAGAGATATGGCTCAATTCCACTGTTACCGCATTTTATCCTGACAAGACCATTGAGGTGTCCAATGAGAATGGCTATAAGGTAATAAAATGCAGAGTTGTCATATTTGCCATGGGATGCCAGGAAAGGACTGCAGGTCAGATCCAGATACCGGGCATGAGGCCTCAGGGTGTATATACTGCGGGAACTGCCCAGAGATACGTGAATATCGACGGATACAGGATCGGTAAAAAGGTGTTCATCCTGGGTTCGGGAGACATAGGACTCATAATGGCAAGAAGGATGACACTTGAAGGGGCAAAGGTCCTTGGAGTGGCTGAGCTCATGCCATATTCCAACGGACTTCAGAGAAACATAGTCCAGTGTCTCAAGGATTATGACATACCGCTCTATCTGTCCCATACAGTAACGAACATCGAAGGATATCCGAGACTCAAGGGAATAACCATAAGCAAGGTGGATGAGAACAGAAAGCCCATAAAGGGAACTGAGAAATTCTTTGAAGTGGACACACTTCTTCTCTCGGTAGGCCTTGTGCCTGACAATACCCTAGGTTCTGATGCAGGAGTCATGCTTGATGCAAAGACAAGAGGCATGATGGTAAATGAGATCTGCGAGGGAGAGATACCCGGAGTGTTTGCCTGCGGAAACGTCCTTCACGTTCATGACCTTGTGGATTATGTATCTGAAGAGGGAAGAAAAGCTGCAAGAGGTGCACTCAGATACCTTAAGGGAGAACTTACTGAAAAGAGGACTGTCCGTACTGTCCCTGAAGACGGTGTAAGCTACATCGTCCCACAGAGAGTTGACTATCCTGACAGCGGAAATGATCTGGAATTCTGCTTCAGGGTAACAAGACCCATGAAGGATGCGAGCATAGTCATAAAGGGAGATGACAGGGAGATAAGAAGGATAAGAAAGATGAGCCTTCTTCCTGCAGAGATGGAAAAAGTCACCATCAAAAGTGACATACTTAAGGGAATACACGATAAGATAGTGATAAGAGTGGAGGGATGATCATGGAGATGACCTGTATCGTATGCCCAAGAGGCTGCACTATCAGTTATGATCTTGTAAACGGTGAAGCTGTAAACATCACGGGCAATACCTGCCCAAGGGGGAAGACTTACTGTGAGAACGAAGTCAAGGCTCCTGTGAGGACCATAACCAGTACCGTGAGGATAGAGGGAGCTGAGCACAACATGCTTCCTGTGATAACTTCTGCTCCGATACCGAAGGGGAAGATATTTGATGTCATGGCTGAGATCCACGGAAGAAAAACGCAGGCACCTGTAAAGTGCGGTGACATCATCATAAAGGATGTATGCGGCACTGGTATCGACGTCATAGCCTCAAGGACGATGGAAGAGAAATAATGTTTATGGACATATTAAGAGGTCCGGGATGATCCCGGACCTTTTGCGTTTACCTGACTGTCAGTCGAGTGTCTCGAATCCCGGCTTTGTGAGCCTGTAAGGATCCATGATCTGCTCAAGCTGTTCTTCTGTAAGTATGTTGTTCTCAAGTATGAGATTCCTTAGTGGTCTTCCTGTCTTTAATGCTTCCTTTGCGATCTTTGCAGAAGCGGTGTATCCGATATATGGGTTAAGGGCAGTTACCATGCCTACGCTCTGGTCAAGGAGCTCTCTGCATCTTTCCTTGTTGGCGGTTATCCCTTCTATGCAGTTGATCCTTAAGGTGTCAACGGCATTCCTCAAAAGGTCTATGCTCTGGAAAAGGGAATAGAAGGCTACAGGCTCAAAGGCGTTGAGTTCAAGCTGTCCTGCTTCCACTGCCATGGAGATGGAGATGTCGTTTCCTACTATCCTGAATGCGACCTGGTTGACTACCTCAGGTATT
>CACZNR010000169.1 GCA_902782475.1 uncultured Eubacteriales bacterium | reverse complement strand
GCAACGAAAACAGTATAGAAATGATCATTCTCAAAGACTGCGGTCTCAACTGAAACGTGCAGCCCGTTCCTCATAAGGCCCTGACGGAATTCCGGGATATTGCTCTGGGGAGACAGCACGAGCCTGTCCATGGCCCTTACCTTATCCATGTCCCTCTCAAGCATCTTCATTATGAGGTGTCCTCCCATGCCGGAGATTATGCATGCATCTGCTTCACCCGCTTCAAGGACGTCAAGCCCGTCCCCTGTCCTGCATTCGGTGAGGTCCTGCACTCCTTCCTGCTCAAAAAGTCTCATGGCCTTTGAAAGGGAGTCACTGCTGATATCGGTAGCTATGACCTTTGTTGCCCTGCCGGTCCTCAGGAGCAGCAGAGAAGTAAATCCATGGTCTGTCCCTATATCTGCCACTGTATCATGGTGTCCCGAAAGCTCAACTATCCTGTTTATCCTTAAGTTTTCCATCATTAAAAATATGAGCGACGAACCTGTCGCCGCTCAAAGTACCTTTCCCGTATCAGTCGAGGAAATCCCTCAGCCTCTTGCTCCTGCTCGGATGTCTGAGCTTTCTCAGAGCCTTGGCCTCTATCTGTCTTATCCTCTCCCTTGTGACCTGGAATTCCCTTCCTACCTCTTCAAGTGTCCTCTGTCTTCCGTCCTCAAGACCGAATCTTAACATGAGCACCTTCTTTTCCCTGTCGGTAAGAGTATCCAGCACTTCAAATAGCTGTTCTCTTAAAAGTGTGAATGCCGCTGCCTCGGCAGGTGCCGGTGCATCCTCATCCGGAATGAAATCTCCAAGATGTGAATCCTCCTCCTCACCAATAGGTGTTTCGAGAGAAACAGGCTCCTGAGCGATCTTCAGGATCTCCCTTACCTTTTCCTCTGTCATATCCATCTCCTTGGCAAGTTCCTCAGGTGTCGGGTCCCTTCCAAGTTTCTGGAGCAGCTGCCTTGATACCCTGATCAGCTTGTTTATGGTCTCCACCATGTGTACAGGTATCCTTATGGTCCTTGCCTGGTCGGCAATGGCTCTGGTAATAGCCTGCCTTATCCACCATGTTGCGTATGTGGAGAACTTGAAGCCTTTTGTAAAGTCATACTTTTCAACTGCCTTCAGATGGCCGAGATTTCCTTCCTGGATGAGGTCAAGGAAAAGCATGCCTCTTCCGACATATCTCTTAGCTATGCTGACTACAAGACGCAGGTTTGCCTCTGCAAGCTTCTGCTTGGCCCTTTCATCACCTTCATTCATCTTTATGGCAAGTTCCCTTTCCTCGTCTGCCGACAGAAGAGGTACCTTGCCTATCTCCTTCAGATACATCCTTACAGGATCATCTATACTTACGACATCGGTAACAAGAGATTCAAGGTCTACATCCTTCTTGTCGCCGTCATCGATCACTTCATCATCATATTCCTCGTCGGAAACATCTATGTTCATGGACTCGAAGAGCTCATAGAGCTTATCGATATCATCATCCTTTATCTCCATACCTTCAAGGGCATTATTGATCTGGATGTCGGAAACATGACCATTTTCCTTTCCTTCTGCAAACAGGCGTCTGAAATTATCCTTTCTCTCTCCACTGAACTGTTCAAGGAATGCTTCGAGCTGTGGCGAATCGATGGAATCCGTCTTGTATTCCATGTTCTCTATGTCATCGACGCCGTCCTCAATGTCAGGTTCAACTTCATAATCGGAAAGCTTTTCCGGCACTGAGTCATCTTCCAGGTCTTCCACCGATGGTACTTCCTCTTCGGGATCGATCTCAGGGATCTCTTCCTCCGCTTCAGCAGGTATTTCAGGTATTTCTTCCTTTTTAGCCTTCCTGCTCCTTGTGGTCTTCTTTTTGGCAGGTCCTGTCTCAGCGGTATTCTCGGCCTTCTCAGGCGTTTCATCTACAGGCACAACAACAGTATCTGCTGTCTCTTCTGCAGGGACATCAGCCTTCTTTTTTGCCTTCTTTGGTTTTTCCTGGGGCTCTCCATTTTCTGCAGAGCTCTTCTTGCTGCTCTTCTTCTTAGGTTTTTCTTCCACTGTTTCTACTGCTTCTTCTGTCTTTTCCTGAGACTTTGTAGTCTTCTTAGCGGAACTTTTCTTAG
>CACZNR010000168.1 GCA_902782475.1 uncultured Eubacteriales bacterium | reverse complement strand
TCTATTCCTGCTGAGAAAGCTCCGATGGCCTGGAATCTTTCAGGATTTGTCAGTGAATGAAGAAGTGTGCCGTATCCGCCCATTGAAAGTCCTGCAATGTATGTATCTTCTTTTCTTGTGGATACAGGGAACATTGATGTTACAAATTCCGGGAGCTCCTTTGAGATGAACTTCTTGAAATCATCTCCACCGACCTTTGAATATGATTTGTTCTCTGCTGATACAGTTACAACAGCTATCCTTCTCTCTTCAGCATATCTTGCAACAGATGTATAGTTGAACCAGGAATTCCTGTTGTTTGCAAATCCGTGAAGCAGGTACATAACAGGATATTTTTCCTTGACTACATGTGTGCTCTCGACATTTTTAGCATTGTCGTCAAATACATCAAGTATAGTCATTGAAGGAATAAGTACATCGATCTCAACATCTCTGGAAAGAGTATAAGATGTAAAGTTAACATTAAAAAAAGCCATTCTAAATCTCCTCTAATTTGAATTAAATTCTGTATCTCAATTATATTCCTTTTGTATTTTTTTGTTAATTACAACTTTATTTTGACATAACTATTAAAACGTTCTAAAATTGCTCTTGAAAACTTAATAAAGATTGTCTTCAGGGCAGGGTGAAATTCCCGATTGGCGGTATAGTCCGCGCATGATGTTTATCATTGATTTGGATAGCTTCCAAAACCAACAGTTATAGTCTGGATGAAAGAAGATCATACATATATATTCTTTGTGCCTATGACAATTTTTGTTATGGGTCATTTTTTTGGAGGTATATATATGGAAAAGAAAATGGATCTTAAGAAGATCTCGATCATTGCTCTGCTTTCGGCTCTGGCATTTCTTATGGTAGCGGTAATCAGAATACCTGTTGTCGCTTTCTTGAAATATGAGCCTAAGGATGTGATCATCGTTATTGGCGGTTTTATCTATGGCCCTATGGTAAGTATCATCATCTCAGTATTTTCATCACTTCTTGAAATGCTGACCATATCCGAGACAGGGATAATCGGTGCCGTCATGAATATCGTCTCATCATGTGCATTTGCAGTAACAGCTGCATTCATCTACTCAAGAAAGAAGAGCATAAACAAGGCGCTTTTAAGTCTTATAATTGGAACATTTGTAATGGTCATAATTATGCTTTTATGGAACTACTTCCTCACGCCTATCTATATGGGATATCCGAGAGAAGCTGTAGCAGCAATGCTGCTCCCACAGTTCCTTCCCTTCAATCTGATCAAGGGGATACTTAATACAGCCATAACGATGCTTATATACAAGCCTCTTGTAACTGCACTGAGAAAAGCTGGTCTTATACAGCTTTCTGAGAATAATACGTCAGGAACTATAACCAAGGCAAACAAGACAGGAATAATAATTCTATCTGTATTCCTGCTTATTACTTCTGTTCTTGCAATACTGGTAATGCAGAAGGTCATCTAAAAATATATACGAAATGAGCTGCCTGATGCAGCTCATTTTTATATAGCAGTGAATGTATCTGTACCGTCAAGGACTTCCCTTATCTTTTCATTAAGTACCTTATAGTCCGAAGGATATTTGGTATCCATTTCTGAGATTATCCCGGGTATACGGTCAAGAAGGTCAGTCTCGCTGTATATGTCAAAGTATTTGAATGACATGTCACCATGCTGTTCCGTACCGATGAAGTTTCCGGCACCTCTGAACTTAAGGTCTTCCTTTGCTATTTCAAAACCGTTGTTTGTTTTCTTTAATACATTGAGTCTTTCGTTCTGTTCAGCATCAGTGTTAACAAGATAACAGAATGATTCCCTGTTCCCTCTGCCGACCCTGCCTCTTAACTGATGCAGCTGCGAAAGACCAAAACGGTCGGCATTTTCAACAACTATTATGGTCGCATCACTTACATCAACACCGGTCTCTATGACAGTTGATGATATAAGGATCCTGTATATGCCGTTTTTGAAGTCTTCCATTATGGAATTCTTCTCTTTTTCCTTGAGCCTGCCGTGGATGAATCCTACACCGATATCCTTGTATCTGTCTTTAAGGAATCCATAAAGCTCCATTACTGAAACGGCATTTATTCCTTCTGATTCTTCAACAAGAGAGCATACGACAAATGCCTTGTCATCGTTTTCTCTTATCCTTCCCATTATCCACTCATACATATCTTCCCTTTTCTGTTTGGAAACGATAAATGTACTCACCGGGATCCTGCCTTCCGGCATCTCATCGATTATTGTAAGGTCAGCACTTCCGCTAAGTATCATGGCTAGAGATCTTGGGATAGGAGTAGCTGTAAGGGATATAAGGTGTGCATCCGGATATCTGTTTATGAGATGAGAACGCTGTACGACACCAAATCGCTGCTGCTCATCTATCATGACCAGTTTAAGGTCCTTAAATTCCACGTTATCATAAAGCACTGCATGGGTCGAGATGAGAAATGATATCTCCCCTGTTGCGATCTTCTCAGCCAATACCTTACGGTCCTTTTCAGAAGTAGAGCCTGTAAGCAGCGCACAGCGGTCACCGAATATCTTTTTGGCATTTATGTAATGCTGCTCAGCAAGAAGGCTTGTAGGAGCAAGGAGCACGCTCTGCAGGGATCTGCTCATGATAAGATAGGCGGCAAAGAATGACACTATTGTCTTGCCTGAACCGACGTCCCCCTGGATGAGTCTGTTTGCCAGTACATCGCCGTTCAGATCATTCAGGATATCGTTCATTGCCCTTATCTGGGCTCCAGTGCATCTGAATGGTAATTTATCCATAAACTCACTTAAAAGGCTAATATCGCAATTTAAAGGCTCTGTTTTAACTTTGTTCTTTACAGATTCCTTGAGTACACCAAAATACAGCAGCAGTTCCTTGAAGGAAAGTGAATAATGTGCTTTTCTGACATCTTCCACAGTATTTGGCTTATGTAGGCAAAGGTAATCATGTTTTTTGCTGAGAAGAGAGTTGTCTTCCACAAAACCATCACTGTAATCCTCACTTATCTCAGCATTTTCAAGAGCGTCACTTATGGTCTTTCTCATTATGCCCTGTGAGATACCTGATGTAAGAGGATAGTAAGGTATCAGCCCTGTTCCCTTTTCAGGAGTCGTGACTTCCGGATTATCCATCTGAAGCCTTCTATAGAAAGCCTTTATCTTTCCGAAGAAGATATATGCCTCTCCGACCTTGTATCTTGAAAAGAGATACGGGATATTGAATATGTTGATCTGTACCGTTCCTGTACCGTCAGTTATATCAAAGGTAAAAAGTGAAAAGTTACGGAGCCTTTTTATCCACCTGGGTTCCGAAGCAACCTTTGCCTTTATGACAGCAAACTCTCCCTCCTCAAGGGAAAAGATGGGTTTCAGATTATTAAGATCCTTATAATAATTCGGCTTGTGAGCCAGGAGGTCTCCAACATTAAAGATGCCCAGCTTGTTGAATTGAAGGGACCTTTTTTCACCTACACCCTTAAGGTCTGCAATATTTGATTGTAATGTTATCCTCTTGCTCTTTGACATAATTCAAATATATCAGTAAAAAATAAAATAGACAAACAAAAAATGTCTGTCTATTCCTTAAATTCGTAATAAATCTGTCACTCTACTGAAAGAATGAAATCATATACAGGCTGACCGCCTTGTAATATCTCTATATCGAAGTCCTCGTATTTCTCTTCAATGAGAGAACCGATCTCTTCAGCCTTTTCCTTGGTTACATTCTCACCGTAGTACAGAGATATGATGGAGTCCACATCTGTATCTGTCATCTTGTCAAGGAGGTCCATTACAGCTTCATTCATGTCAAAGCTATGTGATACTATATCTCCTTCATTGATACCGATATATTCGCCTTCGGATACTTCGATATCTCCGACCTTACTGTCTCTGATGGCTGTGGTAAGTGATCCTGACTTAACAGTGGAGATGGCTTCCTTCATGTTCTCGATATTCTCATCAACTGAAACTGTGTCAGAGAATGCAAGCAGAGCTGAAAGTCCCTGAGGGAATGATCTTGTTGGAACGACATATATGTTCTTTTCTGTAAGGTCATTTACCTGCTCTGCAGACATGATGATATTCTTGTTATTAGGAAGGATTATTATATTGTCTGCATTGACCTTTTCTACAGCTTTGTAGATGTCGTCCGTGCTGGGATTCATTGACTGTCCGCCGGATACTATCTGGTCAGCATTATAGTCCTTGAAAATGGCATCAAGTCCTTCTCCTGAAGAAACGACTACGATACCGATATCCTTCTTTGGTCCCAGTTCAGGTTCCTTTGCAGGCTCCTCAGACTCAACTATAGAAGAGTGCTGATCTCTCATATTCTCGATCTTAACTCTTGTGAGCTGTCCGAGATCAAGTGCTACACGGAGAGCCTTGTCAGGATCATTTGTATGTACATGGATCTTAATTAACTGAGTATCACCTACAACAACGAGGCTGTCACCTATCTTCAGGAGCTTCTCTCTAACCTGATCAAGAAGCTTTTCATCTACAGGCTTTTTCATGTCTGTAATGAAGAATTCAGTACAGTACTGGAATATGATGTCTGCAGTTGAGATGTCTTCCCTTGCTGCAGCAGGTATGTTCTCCTCTTTCTTAGCTGGTTTAGCGAGGTCCAGTTCATCGATTATCTGTTCGCCTTTGATGGCTCTTCTGAATCCGTTATAGATAGTGATGAGTCCTGCACCACCGGAGTCAACTACTCCTGCTTCCTTAAGTACCGGAAGCATATCAGGTGTCTTCTGAAGCATCACTTCTGCTGCATTTATTACGTTGTCAATAAGGGTCTCGAAATCGATATCTTCTTCAATATATTTGTTGGCCTCTTCAGCCATTGCCCTTGCAACTGTAAGGATAGTTCCTTCCTTTGGTTTCATAACAGCCTTGTATGCAGACTTTACACCAAGATCTATAGCCTTTATGAAATCCTGAGTTGTAATCTCGACTGTATCAGGAGATATAGCCTTGGAATAACCTCTGAAGAGCTGGGATGTTATAACACCGGAGTTACCTCTTGCACCTTTCAAAGCACCTGTTCCCATGGCTTTAGCAAAAGGTCCGACTTTTTCTGATTCTACGGCAGATACTTCTCTTACAGCAGAAGCAACAGTCATGAACATATTTGTTCCTGTATCTCCATCCGGCACAGGAAATACGTTCAGATCGTTTATGGTTTGCTTGTTATGCTCCAGTGCGTTCGCGGATGCTATTACCATATCCTTGAACATCTGGGCATTAATAGTCTTTACAGCCAATTCTTACTTCCTCCTATACAGGATCAGTCAGCCTGAACTCTGATCCCACTAACTACAACATCAACATTTGAAACAGTAAGACCTGTAAAATTCTCAACCTGATACTTAACAGTTGAAATGATGCTGTCTACTATGGCCACTATTGAAATGCCATACTGAACAATGATGAATAACTGGATCTTGATGGAATGATCAGAATTTGTTTCGATCTTTACTCCCCTCTTGTAATTATCACGTCCAAGAAGTTCTGCAATGCCATCAGCCATTTTCTGCTGTGAGGCCATACCTACAACACCATAGCAATCTGTTGCAGCCATACCTACCAGTGAAGCAATGTAGTCATCAGTAAATGTTATTGCACCAAGTTCGTTCTCAAGAATAGCACTCATTTGTATTTTTCCTTTCTGTTTTGAGTTAGGTAAATTATATTAATAATACAATTCCTTTTCAAGTTCACTAGTTGTAAGTATACACTTCGCCTATAAAAATGAAACAACAGCAGAAATGCCGTTGTTTCATGAATTCAGTTAATTAATATCAGTCCTGAGCTGTTTCCTTGTTTTCCTTCTTCTTCTCACCGATGCTGAGTAAGAGGTTGAGGACTATACCAAATATTGCGGCTCCTGCGATACATGGAACGTCTACTCCGAAGAATGGGATCGTACCATTTGGGAAGCCGTAGTTTCCGCCGATTCCTATGATCATTATTGTAGCGATAACAGCAATGTTCTTAGGATCGAACATGTCAGACTTCTTATCGATCATGATTGCGATACCCTGAGCAGCTATAGCACCGAAGAGGAATATCTCAAGTCCGCCGATAACTGATGTAGGAATAGCATATATAGCGTTGATAAGAGGTGTGAAGCAGGAGATCACCATAGCGAGTATTGAAGCAACCATGAGAACTGGTACTGAGAATACTCTTGTGATAGCCATGGCTGAAATGTTCTCACCATAGTTTGTTCCTGCAGGACCACCGACAGCAGCTGAGATCATGTCTCCGAGACCATCACCGATAAGGTTTCTGCCAAGAAGATCAGCGATGTTGTATGTCTTATTTGACTTCTTGTCCTTGGCAAGCTTGTTTACATATATATCGAGCTGATAGATATGTGCTGATGACTCAGGGATAGTAGCTATTGCTATAGGCATTATAGCTGCAACTGCTTCCCATGAAGGCTTCGGCAGTGTGAATTCTGGAAGTGCGAATATTCCGGAGTTAGCAGTTGATGGAAGTACTCTGAAAAGGCTCACTCCTGTAATGAGGTATATAACAAGTGCAACCAGACATCCGATGATAGGTCCGAAAAGCAGTGGTAACTGTCCCCAGAAGCCCTTCAGGTAAACTGAGAGGATTATTGTTGAGATAAGTGTTACGAATGAGCAGATCCAAGCATAATTAGATGCTGCAGCAACTTCACTCTCAGCTACAGCAAGTGTTCCTGCTGCATCGATAGCGATTGATGCTGCATCGTTCAAGGCATTGCTTGCAAGTGTAAGACCAATGACCATGGCGATAGGTCCTGTGATGGTTGGAGGAAGTATCTTTTCGATAACGTTTCTTCCAGCCAGGTTAACAAGAAGACCTGCAACAATGGATACGATACCGGACATAATGATACCGAACTGTGCATATGAGATCTGAGTATTGAGATCGGCACCTTCAGCAGCTTTAGCGGCCATTATGCCCAGGATAGCTGACAGATATGAGAAGCTTGATCCATAATAGAGCGGGATCTTTCTTCCTGTAATGAAAAGGAAGCAAATCGTTGCTAATCCACTGGCAAATATTGTTGTTGAAATGTGAAAATTAGTAATAAGTGCGACAGTTACTGTAGCCGGGAACATTACTATGATCTGCTGTATAGCATACAGTAACAGCTTACCGAACGGAGGTCTCTCGTCAGGTAAGTAACCAATTGTACGTTCTTTTTCAGACATGATTGTATCTCCTAAAAGTAATCTATAAATATTTTATACGAAAAGAACCGTTTGTAAAGAAAAAAAGAACGGTTCTTTAATAAACTATGAATGGTTTTTACAGTACGCTTTTCAATTCACTGATCACATCATCCAGCAGTGCAGATAACGATACATCGTCTCTTAGTCCTACTATAACGTGATTGCACTTGTTTATCGGTATGAAGATCTTGTGTGCAAGACTGCTTGTAACGGCAAGCGCCATGGCCGGTGTGATCTCACCATTGAGTGCATTTCCAAATGCTATCCCGATAGGCCCTATTATTATGTCTGCAATGGAGGAATTATATATCACAGGATTTTCACCTGTAGCTCCTTCGCTTGCTCCGGCCTTTAGCATCGCCTGGGTAGCAATGACGTTGGTACCTACGGCAATGATATCAAGATCCTTATTATCCAGAGAACATATCTTTTCAACTATGAGTTTTCCAAGGCTTCCACCCTGACCATCTATAACGAGTATCCTTTTCATTACATACTCCCCTATCCCTTAAATACTATTAAGATTATAAAAAGAAAGACCTGATTTTATCAACAGGAAAATGAACAAACAAAAAATCGATTGGATTTACCAACCGATTTTTTATATCGATACAATTATCATCAGATAGAACGTTGTACTAACCCTGATCTTAAACAACGTGTGCATACATATTTTCTTGTAACTGTGCCATTATCGATGACTTTAACTCTCTGTACATTTGGAGCCCATTTTCTCTTGCTCTTTCTGTTTGAGTGAGAAACGTTGTTTCCAGAAACAACTCCCTTATGACATACCTCACAGTATTTCATTTTTTGACACCTCCTTACGATATATTGTTACAACGCATAAAATGATACCATCTCAGTCAGTAAAAAGCAAGAATATTCTTAAAATATTTTTGCTTTTTGACTGAGCTGGTATATATATAATCATAAACTGTTATCTAGATGCTAATAGCAGCTTATAATTACTTATTGAGTGCCTTGCTTTCTGCCTTTCTCTGGAAATACTTTACGATTTCAACTACAGGCACGATCATGAATCCAAGGCCAAGTGCTACCAGATATTCCACTATGCTGATCTCCTCAAACTTGAACAGTTTTGCAAGACCAGGTATGTAGATAACTGTCAGTGTAAGAACGAAGGACAGTATCATTGAACCATACAGCCAGAAATTGTGGCTCTTCAAATGGAATATTGAGTGTCTCTGTGATCTCATGTTGAATGCATGGAATATCTCAGCCATTGACATGGTTATGAATGCCATTGTCATTCCGTCTGCACTGTTTACGAATTCCCATGTTCCTGTCTCCATGAAATGTCCTATTACATAGGCAAGAAGTGTAAGTATAGAGATTACTGTTCCCTGGTATGTAACGTCAAGTCCTACACCGTTGGAGAATATGCCTTCCTTTGAGGAACGTGGCTTCTTGCTCATGAGATCGCTCTCTGCACCTTCCATTCCAAGGGCAAGTGCCGGGAATGAGTCGGTAACAAGATTGATCCAAAGGATGTGTACAGGCTCAAGGATCGTAAATCCGAGAAGTGTGGATACGAATATGCTCAGTACCTCACTGAGGTTAGAAGCAAGCAGGAACTGGATGCATTTCTTGATGTTGTCATAGATCTTTCTTCCCTCTTCTACAGCAGATACTATAGTAGCGAAGTTGTCGTCTGCAAGGACCATATCAGCAACGTTCTTTGTAACGTCTGTACCTGTTATGCCCATGCCGACACCGATATCAGCTTCCTTTATGGATGCAGCATCGTTAACACCGTCACCAGTCATGGCTGTGATCATGCCGAGCTTCTTCCAGGTCTTGACTATCCTTACCTTATGCTCAGGCTGAACTCTTGCATATACGTTTATGTGCTTGATCCTCTCATCGAAGTCCTCATCTGATATATCGTTGAGTTCTGCACCTGTAACTACCTCTGAGTCCTCTCTGAGGATGCCAAGCTGCTGAGCTATGGCTGTAGCAGTATTCTTGTGGTCACCTGTGATCATTACTACGTTGATTCCGGCCTTCTTGCACATATCAACGGCGTCCTTGACCTCAGGTCTTATTGGGTCGATCATTCCGACCTGACCGATATAGATCATATCCTTTTCAAGATCTTCAGCACCATAGCTTTCAGGTTCACTGTCGTATTCCCTGTATGCAGCTGCCAGGACTCTTAGAGCCTGATTTGCCATCTCAGTCATCTGACCAAGTACAGCAGTCTTCTTTTCAGGAGTAAATTCCTTTACCTCTCCATCTTCCAGGATGTAATTGGATTTCTTTACAACTTCATCAGGAGCACCCTTTGTATACTGGAAGAATCTTCCGTTTTCAGAATGTACTGTGCTCATGAGTTTTCTCATGGAATCAAAAGGAGCTTCTCCGATTCTTGGACAGGTCTTAGCAAGATTTGTCTTGTTGAGTCCGATCTTATACGCATAGTTTACAAGAGCTGCCTCTGTAGGCTCGCCCTGTGCGTTATGATCGTCATCAAGTTCTGCGTCACTGCACAGCGCCATTGCCTTTGCAAGGAGCTGCTCATCAGATGATCTGTAATCTACTACAGTCATCTTGTTCTGGGTAAGAGTTCCAGTCTTATCAGAGCATATTACCTGTGTGCATCCAAGTGTCTCAACAGCAGTAAGCTTTCTTATTACCGCGTTTCTCTTGGACATCTTTGTAACACCGATTGAAAGAACGATCGTTACAACAGCCACCAGGCCTTCAGGAATTGCGGCAACAGCAAGGCTGACTGCTATCATGAAGGAATCAATGATGACCGGAATAGTGAAGCTGCCGTTTCTTACTATTCCAACGAGGAATATTACTGCACAGATGCATAATACGAGATATGTAAGTATCTTGCTCAGCTGAGCGAGCCTCAACTGCAGAGGTGTCTTTTCATCCTTTGCATCATTAAGGGCATTGGCGATCTTACCCATCTCAGTTTCCATACCGGTTGCCGTGATGACTGCAAGCCCTCTTCCATAAGCAACAGTACTGCCCATGTAGCACATGTTATGTCTGTCACCAAGAGGAACGTCACCGTCATGTTCTATCTCATGGACATACTTTTCAGATGGAACTGATTCACCGGTAAGAACGGATTCCTCTATCGTCATGGAGTTGGACTCAATTATCCTTCCGTCCGCCGGTACAGAGTCTCCTGCTTCAAGGATGACTATATCACCCTTGACAATATCTTCTGAATTGACCAGTTCGATCTTTCCGTCTCTTATGACCTTTGATGTAGCAAGAGTCATCTTCTTGAGTGCTTCGATAGCCTGCTCGGCCTTGCTCTCCTGTACGACACCCAGGATGGAGTTCATAATTACTACGAAGAGTATTATGAACACATCTGCAAATGACTCGTTCGCATAAGCTGCTGTGACACCACTGATAACTGCTGATACCAGAAGTATTATTATCATCGGGTCAGCCAGCTGTTTGAAGAATCTCTTTACAAGTGACTCCTTCTTTGGTTCAACAAGCTTGTTCTTTCCGTCTCTTTCAAGGCGTGCTTCACTCTCAGCGTTAGTCAGACCCTGCTGAGATGAACCAAGTCTTTCCAGGACTTCCTCTGCTTTTTCGTTGTAAAACTTCATTAAAACCTCCACTTATAAAAAAACGTGCACAAACAATTACCTGTTCGCTGCACGAGTCTCGTCAATTAAGTTAAAACCATTCTGTTTACAGATGTGTTGTTGGTTTTATCACGTATCTTTGATACGCAAACTACTCCCTCATAACGTCTTTTTATCATATTTTCCTTGAAATTTATATCATAATCCACATCGGGTGTCAATTATTGATATAATAAAAATACTATTGGAGAAATAACATGCAGAACAACAGACCTTTAACAGTCAGGGAGCTGGCCAGATACCTGTCCGGCCGCATCAATAATGATCCTAATCTTAAACAGATCACCATAGAAGGTGAGATATCAAATTTCACCCTTCATCAGAGTGGTCATATTTATTTTTCCCTGAAAGAAGAGGATACTTCCATACGTGCAGTTCTGTTCCGTGGCTACAGACAGAATCTTGATTTTCTGCCTGCCAACGGCATGAAGGTCATAGTTGTGGGAGATGTGAACATATACGAGAAGACAAATAACATACAGATCTATGTACAGAGGATGTTCCAGTCGGGTCTCGGAGACATATACCTTCAGTTTGAACAGCTTAAGGCTAAGTTATCAAAGGAAGGACTTTTTGATCCCATACATAAAAAGGCCATACCTTCCTACCCTTCTTCCATAGGAGTTGTCACCTCACCTACCGGTGCAGCGCTCCAGGACTTGAGAAACGTTATATCAAGGAGGTATCCCCTTGTAGACATCACAGTGTATCCTACTACCGTACAGGGAGAATCTGCAGCATCTGATATCATAGCAAGTCTTAAAAAAGCTGATGAGGGACATCACGACACAATTCTTCTCATACGTGGCGGTGGCTCTGTGGAAGATCTCTATGTATTCAATAATGAATCCATCGCAAGGACCATATTCTCCATGAATACTCCTGTGGTCACCGGCATAGGCCATGAGATAGACTTTACAATAGCGGATTTCGTAGCCGACTTCAGAGCACCAACTCCATCTGCAGCAGCAGAGGTCTCAGTGCCTGACATAAAGGACATAATGACGTACCTTATGGAAGCTGAGACAACTCTGTCATCACGGATGAAGAACATAATAGATTCATACAGCGAAAAGGCAGAAAGATACAGGAAGGAATTCACACGTACCCTTCAGTACAATCTTAATGATACAGAAAATGAGCTCATGAGAAGAAAGATCACACTTGATCATCTTATGGAGATAATTTTCATGAACATGAATAACAGGATCCAGAGCACTGTCTCAAGACTCAAGGCAGCAAATCCGCTGGAGATCATATCAAGAGGCTATGCCAAGATCACTGACAGTACGGAACACAATATAACTTCCATTGAACAGGTGGATGTCGGAGACTGCATCAGGATAAATATAAGCGACGGTTATCTGGATGCAACGATAACAGATAAGGAGGCCATAAATGGCAAAGCAGACATTTGAAGAAAAGCTAAACGAACTCGAGGATATCCTTTCCAAGCTTGAAAACAACAAGGATATATCACTTGACTCTTCCCTTTCCTTATATGAAAGAGGCATAAAGCTTATAAGAGAGTGCACAAAGACCATAGAGGATGCACAAAATAAAGTAAAACATATCTCTGAACCTGAAGAGAAATAAGTTTCCTATATTTTAAAATCAGCAAAAAATATACAGGAGGTGTCTTAACGCTCCTGTATATTTATTATTCATCACAAATCTTACTGTACCTTAGTCTTTCCTGCCAGAACATTACGATAGTCTTCAAGATTCCTTCTCAAAAGTTCCGGAGTATCAAGTCCGTATGGACATTTTGCCTTGCACTGATTGCAGTGCAGACAGCTGTCGATCCTGTTCATCATTTCCTGAGCTTCAGGAGTAAGCTGCTTTGCAGAAGGTGAACGCCTCAGAAGCAGTGACATCCTTGCACAGGTATTTATCTGTATGCCTGCAGGACAAGGCATGCAGTATCCGCATCCTCTGCAGAACTCACCGTCAAGCTCCTTCTTTTCATTGAGAATGAAGTTTCTTATCTCATCATTCATCTCCGGTGCTTCATCAAAGAAAGACAGCCATTCATCAAGTTCCTTCTCCCTCTGTATTCCCCAGATAGGAAGGACGTTATCGAACTGAGACATATATGCAAAGGCTGCTTTTGAGTCTGTAATAAGACCGCCTGCAAGTCCTTTCATTGCTATAAAGCCCATATTGTACTCTTTGCACTTATTTACAAGCTCTATCTCCTTTTCGGAAGACAGATAGCTGAAAGGAAACTGGAGGGTTTCATAAAGTCCTGATTCTATAGCTTCATGTGCTACCCTGAGCTGATGGTTTGTTATACCTATGTGCCTTATAAGACCCTGTTCCTTTGCTTCCAGCATTGCCTCGTACATTCCAGTTCCGTCTCCAGGCTTATAGCATACCTTCGGATTATGGAACTGATAGACATCGATATAATCTGTCTTGAGCATCTTAAGGCTCGTCTCAAGATCCTTTTTAAGTTCACCAGGTGTTTTTGCATGGGTCTTAGTAGTGAAATATATCTTATCCCTGTCGTATCCATGAAAAGCATTTCCAAGCTTCTCTTCACTGTCTGAATATGCTCTTGCTGTATCAAATAACCTTATACCATTATCATATGCTTTACGAAGTATGCCGACAGCTGTTTCCATATCTACTCTCTGTATAGGCAGAGCACCGAATGCATTCTGAGGAACAGTTATGCCAGTACTTCCAAGTGTTACGTTCTTCATATCAAAACCCCCCTTTGTAATTAGTATAGCATATGGATAAATAGAAAAAGAAAGATTAGAAAAATGCGCAAGCTGTAAAAATACAACCTGCGCACAATCTGGTAGCGGCGATCTGATTCGAACAGATGACCTATCGGGTATGAACCGATTGCTCTAGCCAACTGAGCTACACCGCCATAACAATGGATAGTTTATAATAACAATATTTAAAAGTCAAGAAATAATTATCATAAAAATAAATATAACTTTTAATGAATGCTATCCGTTATCATATCAGTTTTCGTGATGATGCGATGTACATGGCCATGATGGTCTTTCCATCCTTAATATCTCCTTTTTCTATCATTTCAAATATCTCTTCCGCACTGTATCTTTGGGTATAAATGAATTCACCTTCATCAGGATGACTGTCCTTCTTGTCATCCACTCTGCAGAAATACATATATATCTCCTCATCTGTAAAACCGGGGCTTACATAAAAGCTTCCAAGAAGCTCATAATCTGAGCCACTGACCCCCGTTTCTTCTGAAAGTTCCCTTACGGCACATTCAAACATATCCTCACCTTCCTCCACCTTTCCGGCGGGAAGTTCCAGTATCTGTGAGGAAACAGGATACCTGTACTGTTCGACAAGATAGATCTTGTCTTCGCTGTCAACTGCAAGCACACATACTCCCTTACAGTGGTCCACCACTTCCCTTTTTGATGCTGTCCCATCCGGGAGCATGATGTCGTCCACATGCAGCTTTACGACTTTTCCGTTATATATATCTTTTCTGGCGATAGTTTTCTCTAGCAATGAACTCTTCATGATGAAATACCTGTATAATGTTAATGACAATATTATATCAGTAAAGGTTGTAAATATGGTGACTACATTTGAATATAAAAACAGAACTGTTTCTCTGATACCTTCAGGGAATCCTGAGGACAGATTAGTCATATTTGCCGGAGGAAGTGATCCAAAAGAAGATGTCTCCTCCATGGAAGAGATTAAGAAGCTCCTTAAGCCATATATAAAGAAAGGCATCATAGAAGACTTCAATCTCCTTTCTGTATCTAGTCCTGACTGGGATCTTGATTATTCTCCCTGGGAAGCAGAAGTTTCAGGCACAGCATTTGGTGGAGGTGCAGACCAGTATTTCTGTGATCTAAAGGCTATACTTCAGATGGATCAGATAAATGAAAGTATAAAATATGAAAAGGAAAGGACCTATTTTACAGGTTACTCCCTGGCAGGCCTTGCTTCTATATATGGAATAACACTGCCTGACATCCCCTATGCTCACTGTGCATGCGTATCCGGTTCTCTATGGTTTCCGGGATGGACCGAGTATATCAGCGAGCATGTAAATGACATCTGCAAAGATTCTGTGATCTACATCTCACTTGGAAGCAAGGAGATAAAGACAAGAAATCCCTATATGAAGGAAAACGGTACGTTCTGCCAACAGACAGATGATCTGCTTAAAGATACTGGCGTTAATTCTGTTTTTAAATGGAATAACGGTAATCACTTCTATGAAGTTGACCGGAGGATGGCAAGAAGCATTTATTCACTTCTAAGCAGTAATAAACTGGAACCGGAATTCTGATTAATATGAAAAGACCTGGATCAGTAAATGGTCCAGGTCTTATATGTTTGTCAGAAATCATTCATGGAATACATTACCATGTGTAGCTTCATTAGCTGAATTCTTTCCTGATACTTTGCCGATGCATCCTGTCATTTCGAATGTATGCTTAGCAAAATCAGATACTGCCTTCTGGGTTGATCTGAGGAAGAACTTAGCCTGATCATCTGGAAGAGCAAGCTCACGGATGGTCTTGTTCATTGTTACGAATACGTCTGTAACGATGTTTACCTTTGTGATACCCATTGTGCATGCCTTTGAGATATTGTCATCTCCTGATCCTGAACCACCGTGAAGTACGAGTGGTCTTCCGCATGCAGCGTTGATGTCTCTTAATCTCTCGAAGTCGATATGTGGTGTGCCCTTATAAACTCCATGTGCAGTTCCTACTGCAACAGCAAGTGCGTCAACACCTGTAAGATCATAGAATCTCTTTGCATCCTCTGGCTTTGTGAGCATTGATACTCCGTCATGAGCATAGTTGTCTCCCTGGCCTACGTGACCAAGCTCAGCCTCTATGCTTACGTTCACTGCATGAGCAATCTTTGCAAGCTCAGAAACTTCTGCTACATTCTGCTCGAATGAAGACTCTGATCTGTCAGCCATGATAGCTGTGCATCCGTTCTTGATTCCAAGAACACAGTCCTCAAATGATCTGCTGTGATCAAGGCAGATAGCTACAGGAACATTTGCCTTTTCAGCAAGTCTTCCGATAAGTTCATGGAATTCCTTAGCATCCGGATGATTGAATGACAGGAAGATTACAGGTGAATTTGTTGCATCAGCAGCCTCCATCTCAGCTCTTATAAGGAGCTCGCTCCAGCTTGGCAGTGCAGGAACAGCATAACCACCAGCATATGCTGCATCTACGATTTCTTTCATTGGTACTAACATTGTAGTAATCCCTCCTAATTTAAAATAATAAATATTAAAAAAGGCCAACATATTCTGCTGGCCCTTTTATTTGTCATATTGTATTGTATGCATTACAGTCTCTTTACCTTGTAGAGATATTCCTGAAATGGTATTCTCTTAATTAATTTCTTTCTGCCTACAAACAGAACGAACTCGCAATCAGGATCATCGGTTATCTCTCTGATTCTAGAAATTCCTACTCCAGAAAGAGCTGCTGCTTCTTCCACAGTCAATGTCATCTTTTCGCTAAGACGAACCTGACCTTTCAATTCCTTATACTCCATAAAATTACCTAAAATGTCCTTTCTTCTCAATATGACCTTTTTTTAAAATATTAAATATTTTCTAGATTATACATTAATATTTTAAGTTTGAAAAGAATCTTATAAAGGATTTTTGCGGAAATATTCGACAATTTCCATTACATCATCATTATAAGCTATCTCTTCCAATTTTGCCATAATATCCGCATTATTGAAGCGTGTTCCCAGCAAAGCACTTTCAACAATTTCGACAAATCCGGTATCCAAGGAATCGGAATAAACATGCATATTTTGAATATACCCATTTTTAAGAGAAAATAACATCTGAATCTCACCAAAACTCAATTTTTCATCGAACAGATAATCGAATGCAGGTGAGTCTCCTATGTTGTGTTGCCAGGAACTTTGTTCCTTATAGATGTTCTCTATCTGTGCTAACTCTTCAGCACTGGTCACATATTCTTCGTAGGTTCCGTAACGCTCTTCAAAGGACCTTATAACAGCATCCCTTACTGCTTCAACGGTTATGCCCTTATCTATATCGGTAAGATTACATACTCTTGATCTTACAGAATCTATGCCCTTTGAACGGATCTTCTTTTCTGAAACATTTAAATACTGCGGAAGTCTGTCAAGGTCAGTATTAATAAGAAGAGTACCGTGATGTGCTCTCATGTGATTTCTGTATCCGAATGCATTGCCGGAGATCTTTCGTCCGTTCGCAAGGATGTCATTTCTTCCGGATATCTCTGCTTCTATTCCAAGGTTCCTAAGAGCATCACATATCATCTTCATCTGGGACGGTATGTCAAAAAGCTCCTCATTCATTATAAGCGAGAAGTTAAGGTTTCCCCTGTCGTGATAGACAGCACCACCACCGGTGTGACGTCTTACTATCTGGACATCATCTCTTTCTATTGCAGAGAAATTGCATTCCTTCCATGCGTTCTGGTTCTTTCCGATGATAACTGCATTCTCATTTACATATAAATAAAGAAGCACGCAGTCTTTCTGAAGGTTATCCAAAAAGAATCTGTCATAAGACAGATTCCTGTATCCATCGTAGGTCTTGCTTATATAAATGTAAGTCCTGGTGGTCATCTTATAAATCCAACCTTTTTAAATACCTTATTGAGGGTCTTGTTTGCATTGTATCTTGCGATATCAGCATTCTTTGAAAGGATATCCATGAGATATTGTTTCTCGCTA